>VGKF01000140.1 GCA_016867175.1 Candidatus Omnitrophota bacterium
ACTCAAGCTCTCCTAAGCCTAGTGGGTTTTCATTATAGATGTTGAAGGAGTAGCTGTAGCTGGTGACATTTACTATCTTTGCTTCACCCCAGATGATGCTGTAGGTTTCCCTGGAATGGAAGTAGGTTGTATCTCCGCCTGGGCCGATTGTATAGCCTATAGCAACCCCTGCCGCATCAGTCATATGCAGGCCCCACTGGTCATAAGTGAATGTCTGTTCCTTTTCTTGGGTAGTTATGCCGCTAGGGCTCTGTATGTTTAGGTCTGTATGGCTCTTAACCAGCTTGGCATGTCCGTGGATGACTTCATAGGTATCGGTTACAGTAGCTTTAGTGGTAGTGGTGCCGTCTACATCGGTTGAGCTATATTCTCCGTATCCGATGGCTGATTCCAACACGCCGTTCTTATCATATGTATAAAGGACTTTGTTCCAGCCTGTGGTAGTTGTGCCTCCAACCTCTGTGCGCGTATAATTGTTTATTGTGCTAAGCAGTATGGCGTTTGTCCCGTTGATATAGTACTCATTCTCATAGTCGCTCTCGCTTACATTGCCGTCCATATCAGTATATTTCTCATGCCAGCTGACCATCAGCGGGTTAAGGCCTTCCCCTAGATCAATGTATTGTATATCGCTTCTTTCTAAGTCATATTCTGTGCCGTTCTTGATACCATGCTCTTTATAATAAGTAGGCTTATTAGGATCTCCAGAGCCATAGATAATGTCATAGCGGTGTACCTCGGAATGGCCGTAGACTTCGCTGTCCACTACCTCCCTAAAGCCAATTAGGAACTTGCCTACATAACCGTCAGCAGTCCAGCTGACTACTGTCTTGTTGCCACTGGCATCTATTTCTGTCATAGTGTAGCGGCTCATCAGCTTATTGGCTACAGTATCATTTGCCCCGTAATATACGGAATCCGCGGTATATTCGCACTCAAAGGAGTTGTAAGTCTTGTCTCCAAAGGCATTTATAGAGGTAGACTCATAGCCTATCATCAAGCGTTTTTCATTGTATCTTATGTTGTAGGTATCTTTGCGGCTTGAGTTTCCGAATTGGTCAATGATAAGTTCGTTTTCTATGCGCCAGAGTAAGCCGTCCCTGAAGAACTCTTTTTTGCCATCCTCATGGATGATGTAATAGAACTCGCCATTTGCCGCAGCGCCCCTTTCGCGCTCCTGTCCGGTCTTAACAATAGTATCCAGGACTCCTTGCTGGTTTTCCATCTTTTCATATTCGGAAGAAAGAATGCTGTAATTGGTCTCCGGCCTTGCGCGGTAGGAGTTGTTTAGGATATCCTCGATCTGGTTTCTCTTATCTATCCTGGTTTTTAATCTTACGTCCAGCTTGGCAAAGGTATCTACATAGTAGCCGTCCTGAATCTTGCCGTTTAAGTATTCGCGGTATCCCGGGCCAAGAAAGCTAGAAGGGTAGTCTTCGGCGAAAAGTATAGAAGAAGCAGAGAGGATGATTACTGATAGGGCGAGTATTATTTTAATTTTTCTGTCCATAAGTCTTCCTGGCTTTCCAAAAAGAAAGCCGGGTCTCCTTTGATCCCACGGCAACCCGGCTATCGATAGCAATAAAAATACACAATCCTCAATCGATCCGTGGCTTTGGCTTGGCCTTTACTACGAAACGGTCAAACCCTTTATCGTTTAGGATTATTAATTGTTTATAAAAGTCTTTAAGAACAGAGCAAAAAAAATTTCAAATTCCACTTAAAATATACACTATTTCTGTTGAGTTTTCAAGGTTAAATATCTGACTTTTGCTTCTTTTAACAAGGGGCTTTATAGCTGAAGACCGTATCCGCAGGCTTTTTTAAGGTTAGCTAGGGAGATATAGTAGTTGGCTAGGGCCTGGATATGGCGGGTGTGCGCTTCGGAGAAGCTGTAGAGGGATTCTATGGTGCTTGAAAAGCTGGCCTCCCCTACCATAGCCCGGGTCTTGGTTATCTCTGCTTCAGTTCTTCTAAAATTCATCTCTCCTTCAGCGGTATTTAACTGCAGGATTGCTTTTTCGTATTTTAAGAAGGCGTCCTGAACTTCAAAATGAATGGTCTTTAGGGTTTCGTCTAAATCACCCATAGAGCGCAGCAGGTCAACCCCGGCTTTCTTTTTTTCTGCGATGGATTTCATGTTATCCAAAAGGTTGAATTCGCCGCTTATGGTGGAAGACTGCGTAGCAGAGGTTTGGCCGAATTTGGGCTGCACTGTTTCGGTTGTATAGGAGGCATTGGTAGTGTTGGCTCCCCAGGGCTTAGTTACCTTAAAACCGGTATACCAGTTAGTGGACTTCTGCCAGGGCTCAGTTATGTAATGGCCGGAATAAAAGCCGTAAGAACCTACCAGGTCCATTTTGAAGGCGCCTTTCTCCTGCTCTATTCTTTTTCCGTACCTGTTAAACTTTACCAGCATCTCGCTTAAATATACTTCAGGCCGGCTTTGCATGGCTATTTGCAGGCAGCTTTCAAAATCCAAGCCTAATTTCTTAGCCCCTAAAAGCTGGGCCTTTATCTGCGGGGCCTCTTTAACGTTCATTATCTGCTTAAAGGTAAGCTCTGCCATAAAGAGTTCCTGCTCTATCCCCTTGACTTGCAGTTCCAGTTGTTTAAACCAAGATTTAGAGCTGGCCAGCTCTAATGGTATGATCATGCCTGCCTTTGCTAGCCGGTCTATCTTGCTTAGTATGCTTTTAGCTTCTTCTGCAAGATTAACCTTCTCCCTTAAATGCATCTTTGCTGCTACTAAGTTGTAATAAGCAGTTTCAGCCTTCTGGATTACATCCAGCTCCAGGCGGTCATAATTTTTCTTAGTAATCTCTAAATTTGCCTTAGATTGTCTTATAGTATCTTGTAGCCTACCACTATAATATATAGGCTGC
>VGKF01000141.1 GCA_016867175.1 Candidatus Omnitrophota bacterium
GATTAGTGTTCTTGATCAATATTATCAATACCAGTATCGCTATAAACTTTAAAATAATAAAGAGAGGGCTGGTATCCTTTCCCAGAAAAAGGAGAATCACTAGCACCGGCATTGTATAAAGCAGGGCTGCCTTTGTCAATCTAAATACCGCCAAAGGCAGCCCCGAATATTCTATCAATGTCCCGGCCATGATCTCCTGCTCTGCCTCCGCGATATCAAAAGGCGCCAGGCCCAGCTTTGCCTGTATGCATAATAATACTACTATGAAGGCAAGGAACCCGGACCAAGAGAATATATTCGATGCTGTGCTGGCCTGGCTGCTTAGTATCTGAGCCAGTTGTATTGAGCCTTTTGCCCTGATCGCCAGCGCGATTATCGCCAGGATAAAAGGGAGTTCGTAAGAAAGCACCAGCTTAATCTCGCGGCTTGCGCCCACCGAAGCCAAGGGGTTCCTGGAAGAAGAGGCGCCCAATATTACGGCGATAGCCGGCATGATCAACAGATACAGGAGCACAATAAGGTCAGCCTGGAAACCCAGCGAAGAAGAAAAAAGGTTCTTTCCCACTATTGTGGCTACCAGGACCGCGCTTAATAGCCCCAGGTAAGGAGATAATAAAAAGGCCGCTCCGGCGCCCTTGGGGATTGTGACTTCCTTGCCCAGTAACTTTACAATGTCTACGAAGTTCTGATACCAGGGCGGGCCTACCCGCCACTGGATGCGGGCAGTGACCTTACGGTCTATCCAGCCTGCCAGGAGCCCGGCCGAGACGGTAAATAAAAACCCCGGGAATATCAGATAATCAAATAGTAGCATCATCTTTTCTTTGGCTGCAAATCCTCCCTTAACCATTTAGTGGAATGCACTGCCAGATGCTCTCCCACAAAATAAATATTATTCTCTACGCTCTCCTCGATCTCACGCAGGTCCACCGCCTTATGCGTGCAGCTGGTTATGCATTTAGGAAGCTGGCCTATTTTACCTATGCAAAAATCACATTTTGAGTCAAGGTAGGAAATAAAATCAACAAAAATCACCCCGAAAGGGCAGGCCAGGGCACAAGACTTACAGCTGGTGCAACGCATCTTGTAGCGTTTCAGGTGGCCGTCAGGCCCACGCTGGAGGGCATTATGGTAACAGGAATTGACGCAGGGCGCTTCTTCGCAATGCCGGCAGATGATGGAGAAGGTCGCGTATTCGCGTAAACCCGCTACCCCGTTATTCTGCGGGTGATAGAAATACTCGCAGCTACTTACGCAATCTTTGCAGCTACTGCAGATATCCAAGTCTACAAATAAACGCTTCATATAATCAGTCCCATATATCCGGTATATCCTTTAATTCTTCGTAAGTAAAGACCGGGCCGTCTTTACAGGCATAAAATTTTCCGATACGGCAGTGCCCGCATTTACCCAGGCCGCAGGACATATTTTTTTCCATTGAGAGGTATATCTCCTGCGGCTTGAATCCCAGGTCCATTAATTTTAATACCCCGAATTTCATCATTATCGGAGGACCGCAGACTATTGCTACTGCCTTCTTTAAATTTAGAGGCAGGTCTTTTAGTATTGTAGTGACTAGCCCAACATTGCCTTTCCAACCAGGGTCTCCCACATCAACCGTGGTAACAATATCTACCTTCTTTTTCTTAGCCCACTGCGGTATAGCAGTTTTATAAACGATGTCTGCGGAGCTGCGCGCGCCGTAGCGTAATAATACCTTGTTATATTTATCTATATCGGAAAACAGACTGAACAATAAAGAGCGTAGCGGCGCCAGGCCCACGCCTCCGCCCAAGATCAAGATATCCTTACCCTCAAAGCTCTCCAAGGGATAACCTTTACCATAAGGCCCGCGTATGCCAACGGTTGTTCCTTTAGAAGCCTGATGCAGCAAAGAGGTAATCCTACCCGCCTTCATTATAGTTACCTCCATGACCTCGCTAATATTCGGGTCAGAGGAAGGGGTAAAGGGCGCCTCCCCTATACCAGGCATGGAGAGCTCGATGAACTGCCCGGTTTTAAAGGAAAACGGCTGCTTAGGCCTGATTAAGAAGGTCTTTATATTAGAGGTCTCGCTGATGACATCTTCAATAGTTGCCTCTATAGGCAGATAGATATTCTTCATGATTTAGCGTGTAATTTCTTATCCAGGTCTTTTAGGACCTCTCTTATATCAATTTTTCCCGGGCAGACCTCGATACACCTGCCGCAGCCGCAACAGGCAGGCAAACCCAGATTATCGATAAAAAAGTCAAACTTCTTCATAAATCTGTTTCTTAATCTCTGGGTCCTGGTCTTTAAAGGATTTGCGCCTCCTGCAACCCTGGCATAATTGGCGTACAGGCAGGAATCCCAAAGCCTTACTTTTTCATTTTGATTCCCCTCTTTTCTGTCTGAAAGCAGGAAACAATGGCAGGTATCGCAGATAAGATTACACCCTCCGCATTCAACGCAGGTAAGCATGAATTCACTCCAGGTAGAGAGGCCATACCCCTGCTTAACCAGGCCCTGCAAACTATTTTTTGCCGGGATATTTTGAGGCAAGAGGTGTTTTTGAAGCCGCTCGATCAGGTTATTCCTTTTTATAGAGCGGGCGGAAATCTGCGTATCTTTAGCAGGGATAAAATACTGCTGGTAGGCCTTAAGCAAATCTTCGCCCTTTACCGAACCTATCTCTACCAGATAACCTTCATTTAAAGGAGAGAGGTTTAAGTCAAAACCCTCGCTCGGATAAGGAAGGATATCCAGGGCCAGGCAGAAACATACTTTCTTAAAGGCGGTGCAGTCAGAAGAAATAATAACGGTATTTTCTCTTCTAAGGCGGTATAAAGAATCTACCTCCCGGCCTTCCAGGAACACAAAATC
>VGKF01000142.1 GCA_016867175.1 Candidatus Omnitrophota bacterium
AAGTTCCTTTTCAGCATATTTAATCTTATATACTTCGCCTTCGGTGTAATAATTGATTAGCTTTACCGTAGGCAATATTCCTCTTTGCGCCTCAGTGACCTTAAGTTTTGCCAGGGCGATCTCCTCCTGGGCTACCTTTGTAGGCTGGTTATTTTGCACTGCTAAATCTATAAAGTATTTTAACTCTTCAGGTTGCGGCATGAGAGAGGGGTCTAGCGGCGGTTCTTCAGCTGCTTTTTCTAGCATTGGCTCAGGAGTTTCTATGCTGCTGAACCTTGGCTCTAAGGCAGCTTCTTGAATAGTGGTTTCTTTAGCCTTTGATGCTGGTAGGCCTTCTTGGGCTAGCGGGATTATTCTTTTCTGAGCTGGCTTTAGTTCTTCTGGCGCAGGGGCTGGCCTGCGGTAGTTGATCGGAAGTACTAATTCAACTTCTTCTCCTGGGTAGTCTTGTGGAAAGGGATAGGGACTGGCATCTTTTATGGCCAAGATAGCTGCTGCATCAAGCAGGGGGTAACCTGATGATTCAGACACATCAATATCTTTTACGCGGCCATCTTCTGCAAGAGTAAATTTTACCTTAACTACCCCTTCCCAGCCTTTTAATTTAGCTTCATTGGGATAAACAGAATAATAATTTATCTTTTGCTGGATAACCCCCATATATTCCGGATTTATAAATAGTGATTGCTGGCTAGAGGCTTGCTTTAAAGGCAGGGAGCTAGCGATTAGAATGAGAACTATAAGAACCTTTATAGTTTTAGAATACATCGCACTCCTTAAAATTAACCCTAGATTGAGTTTTAATCTAATAGGCTAGGGCATCCAAAAGTATAAACCATAGATTCTGATTTGTCAAGTAGTATTTTGATACGGTTGATACGGTTAAAAGGGACGCTTCTGATAAGATCTGACCCTGACCCAGGCCAGAAGAAATCAAGCCAATAATTTTGTTAAAAACACCTATTTTAGGGACGGTTCTGAATCCTCCTTAAAAGTGTCCCCTAAGGGGACACTTTTAACCGTCTCCCAGAACCGTCCCTAAAACTGATATAATTATGCTTAATGATACGGATATGATACGGTTATTTTCACTATTTTTCTTGACATAGCTTAATCTTTATGCTATATTTTGGCTATGATTTGCAGAATATGCCAAAAAGAGTTTAAGCCTAATAAATACCGGCCAAAACAGCAGGTTTGTTCTAAACCAGAATGCCAGAAGGCTAGGCAGATCCAGAACTTAAGGGATTGGCGCCTTAGAAATCCGGATTACTTCAGGACGCTTGAGCAGGATGCTTCCTGGAGGGAGAGCAGATACCGCTATAGCCGGCTTTGGAAGGCTACGCATAAAGAATACCTAAGAGAATATGAAGGAATCCATAACCAGCAGCGCAAAGAGTATATGCGCGATTATATGCGTCAACGCCGCAAGGCAAGCCCCTCCCCTTAGTCCGTTAACAGAAACAAAAGTTAGTTTTATATCTTGACTTTTACCCTTCAATTGAGTATACTTTAAATGGAATTAAGAGTTTAGTAAAGTATTTATAAAGTAGTAGAAGTAAACACCTTAACGATAAAGGCAAACCTGAGCGAAAGCCAGGGACGCAAAGCCACGGATCTGAAATAGCCACGGATCTCAAAAAAGTATTTTTCCGTCGAGCTATATGATAGCCGGGTTACCGAAAAAGGTAATCCGGCTTTTTTATTGGCGAGAGAAAAATGAGTAACTGGCGAGATAAAATTTGGGTAAAGATAGTAGCCTTGACGGTCGCCGGCGTCTTTCTTTTTTCAGACATAACCTGGGCGGCAAGGACTGATATCGGCGGCTATCTGCCTAAAGCTGAGCAGAATACCTCTCTCCAGATACCTGCTGAGCCGCAGTCCGGTTTTGCCGGATTCCTCAAAGGCCTCGCCAATTCAATATCCAATTTCTTCCTTCCTGAAGCCTTAGCTGTTGATACAGGCGATTGGTATGGCGTAAACGTTCATGCCATGCCTACTGGTGGTAATAGCTTTCATCCTATTGAGATTAATATTAAGGAAGCAAATGTCCCGCAGCCCCCCGAGGTTATTACGGCCCCGGAATACGCTGCGGCATTAGAAGGCTGGAATAATCTAGTCGCGTTGAACTTAGCCCCTGAAGTCTATGTTGCCTTAACAGAGAATATCAGCAATCTTGATCCCCAGGCAGCCGCAAATTATATAGAGAAGTTCACGCAGGCTGCCGAAGTACTTCTGCAGTCTCAGCAGCAGAATCCCGCTGCCATTACAACCAAACAGTTTAATGCCGCTATGATTGAAATCGCTAATATGGCACCAGAAGTAAATGAAAATATCCAGGGTCAACCGGATCAAGAAGGGATTGTAATTGTTGATACGGTTCCCCAGGCTCCTGATCAGGCAGTCATAATAACACAGAACCAGCTTACTCAGGAATATATACAGAATATTCTCAATTTTTTTGGAATTCAAAATAATAGCGAAATCGCCAATATATTTAACAAAGCGGCCGCTAACCCCTTATTCTCGGTTTTAATACAGGTAGTTTTGGATATGCCCTTTGATACCCTGCTTCCAGAGCATAATGCGCAGCAGCCTGTTCAAGACGTATTTGATACCCTGCCGATAAATAACCAGAATGGCGTTAATGTACATAATTTAGAAGGCGTAATAGTGACCGCAGGCTATTCTAATAACCAGGCAGAAACACCCGGCGCATACAGTTTAGTTTCCTTAAATAATAATTCCAATGGTAATACCCAGAATCAACAGGTAACTTTACCTTTAAGCCTAGATGATACGAATATAAACAGCACCGGGCCTCCGGTAATATCCGCCAACTGCGCTGCCCAATCTTTAGCCA
>VGKF01000143.1 GCA_016867175.1 Candidatus Omnitrophota bacterium
ATGCGAATCCTCGAACCTGGAATAAGCAAGGCTAAGCCTAAGAAAAAGCTTGCCGAAGATATGTCTCCTGGTATATATATCACTCCCGGAGAGGTTAATTCCCTGCCACCTTTTATAACTATTGTATTTTTCTTGACTTTTATATCTGCCTTAAAGACTTTGAGCATCCGCTCCGTGTGGTCGCGTGTCTTAATCTTCTCTTGTAGCCGTGTCTTGCCTTTGGCATATAGGCCAGCCAGCAGTATTGCTGATTTTACCTGGGCTGAGGCAACAGGAACTTTATAACTAATAGCCTTAAGAGTTCCTCCGTTTATAGTAAGCGGCGGGTATTCTTCTTTTGCGTTTATCTTGGACTTTATCTTGGCACCCATCATCCTTAATGGCACGGCTATCCTTAACATCGGTCTTTTTGTAAGCGATCTACCTGCCTTAAGCGTTACGCTAAAATCCTGTCCGGCTAAAACCCCTGCCAAAAGCCGCATGGTCGTGCCTGAATCGCCTAAAAATATCGGGCTGCTAGGCTTCTTTAAGCCGAAAATTCCTTTACCGAATACAGTAAGAGAGTTACCCCTGGACCTTAAGATCTTTATCCCTAATTTCTTAAAGGAATTTATAGTAGAGAGGCAATCCTGATTGAAAGGAAAATTTTTAATCCTGGTCTTAGCGGGGGTGATTGCGCTTAGGATTATCGAACGGTGGGCTATAGATTTATCGCCTGCCAGCGAGATATCCCCTTTAAGCGAAGAGGATGAGCTGACTAAAAGAGACTTCATCTGGCCTTTGCTTCTACCTTATCGCCTTCGCTGACTTTATCTTTCATGTCAGCTGAAGAAAAACCTGCTGCGGCCATAGAGTCATGCACCTTGTCTACCTTAACATCTCCGACATACTTAGCGTTGTGATAGATTGAAAAAATATCTCCTACGCGTACGCCGTCTCTGCTACCCATATTTATCACCACAAAATTATAATCTTTATTTACCACCAATACCTTAGCCTCAAAAGAAGAGGCGGGCCTTGAGCTTGCAACCGGGTTAGTTTTGATAACAGGAACAGTTTTGATGGTCTTTTCTGCAGGCCTTGGCTTCTCTTCTGCAGTAACAGAAACATCGGTATCAGGCGCAACCACAATCGTCCCCAACTCTACGTCTTTAGTCTTAATCTGCTCCAGCTCATCCTCCAGCTCCTTTATGCGGGCCTCCAGGCTAACCCTTTTAGCGTCCAATGCAAGCAGGCGGGACTTCTGGTCACTGGCTATCCTACGCTCCTCATTTATACTGCTCTCTAAATCAGAGCGCTTCTTCTTCTGATCATCCAACTCTTTCTTTAGCTGCTCTACCTTGGTGGACTCTTCCTGCCTGGCAGTCTTTTCCTGTTCCAAGTCGCTGGTTAAGGTGTCTATCTTAGCCTGCGCCTCTTTCAATTGAAGTTCAAAGTTAGAAATCGCCTTTTTAGACTCTGCCAGTTTTGCTTCACTTATTTTCTGCGCAGTCTTTACTTCTTCTAATTCCGCCTGCAGCTTTACGTTTTTTACCCTCTCTTTCTGTAAGGCATAAAAAACAGCTACTGCCAAAACCAAGGAAAGCGCTATCAATACGATTAATATGATGACAGGCGACTTGCCTTTATTATACATACTACCCCCTTCTTGATCTCTTTAGTTTTATACCTATTAATGTATTTAGATTAATTATAGTATTACTTGGTTAAAAATCAAGTCAAATTTTAGAATATCGCCCTGTTACTTATTTAAAAACTGCTTAAACTCAACAGGAAGCTCGCAGGAAAACTCCATAAATTTAGCTGTGCCTGGATGCAGGAAGCCAAGCGACTTAGCATGAAGGGCCAGGCGTATAAAATTGTTCTCCTTACCGTATTTTGTATCTCCGAGTATCGGATGGCCCAGGGAGGCAAGGTGCACGCGCAACTGATGAGTCCTGCCAGTAAAAGGCTCCAGTTCTAAAAGGCTGCAATCATTGAAGCGCTTTAGTGTGCGGTAATAGGTCTTGGCGTATTTAGAGTTTTTGCTAAAACCCACTGACATATTTTTTCTTTTACGCGGGTCTCTTTGTATGGGCAACTCGATTATATTTTCATCAAACTCTACGCTGCCTTTTACTAACGCTACATACTTACGTTTGATTGAATGCCCTGCAAATTGCAAAACCAGGGCATGATGCGCGGCATTATTCTTGGCAACTACCAGGACCCCAGAAGTACCTTTATCTAGCCTATGCACTATACCGGGCCTGGCAGGATTAACGTCGGATAATTTCTTAACGCGGTAGAGCAGGGCGTTAACCAAGGTGTGTTGGTAATTACCGGGTGCCGGGTGCACTACCAGCCCTGCCTGTTTATTTATTACCGCCAGGTCATCATCTTCGTAAATAATCTCGATCGGTATATCTTCGGCCTCCAGCAGATTCTTTTTCTTATCCTCTAAGCTAACCCTGAGCATATCCCCAGCCTTTAATTTATAATTAGGCTTAAGAAAAACATCGCCGTTGACCGTGACCTGGCCTGCGATAACCAGTTTTTGTATGGAGGTGCGGGAGAAGCCCAATCTCTTTTTATGGGATAACTCAAGAAGGCAAAGGTCAAGCCTTGAGCCCGCATCCTGCGATGGTATCTTAAAGATATATTCCTTCATCTTAAAGATTGTGTCCTTTTGATTAAGATAAGTTTTGCCAGGCTAAAAAACAATACCAGCAAACTTAATAACTGAAAAAGGCTCAGGCCATAGATGACCGGGGGATTGTCATCTCTGTAAAATTCAATGAAAAATCTTTTTAAGGAGTAGAGCAAAAGATATAAAAAGAAGACTTCTCCCTGTCGATGCGCTTTCGCTTGCGCTAACCTT
>VGKF01000144.1 GCA_016867175.1 Candidatus Omnitrophota bacterium
TAGCTGGATGTTAGAGCATGGAGTCCAAGCAGAAGCGATAATCCATTTTGATAATGAGAATCAGGAACTTGAAGGGTTCTCTGCCGCTGTTTTCTCAGGAGCCATTGTCAAGGCGATCATGGTCTTTGAGAGCAGAAGGCTAGCCGGCAGGAGCGAGCCGTATGCCACCGGAGAATTCGAAGAGATAACTATCCGCTATCCTACTTTAGATGAGATACGCCGTGAGGTTGACGCTGACGGAGTGCAGCTGGCCATCTGGCCTGAAGACGCTTCTATAGAGATAGAAAAAATGCTTAGCGGAGACAAGAAAAGAGGCCTCGCTGATCTGATTCTTCTGGGAAGGATGATCTTAAGAAAGTTACAGCATTCCTTAAATTCTCCGGTTATCGTTGTTGTTAGCGGCGATTCCGGCGTGGGCAAGTCTACGCTTATACATGCAATTCATAAAGCAGGCCTGCCTTATGTGCGCGCGCTATCCGATTATGAAATCAGCAGGATGGTCGCCAGACATATCCGTGAGCAGGAGGATTCTGGCGCAGGATTCGAGCGCTCTATAGCCGGGATAGAGGCTTCCAGGGTAGAAGTTATCAAAAGGGCTTGCGGTGAATTAGGAAGAGAAGGCGCCAGGTTAATTTTTGTTGAGGGCAATGACATGGGTGTCCGTTGGGCAGCCGAAGGTCGCTCTCAGGTTATCATTGTCAGGGTTGAGGCAGACGCGAAAACCCGCAGAGACAATATCCTGGCCCGCTTAAGAAATACAGGGTTATTAGCAGAGGAAGCGATAAACAGAGAGACAGAGACGCTCCTTTCCTATACAGAAGAAGGGGTTTACCAGGCTGATATAGTATTGCATAATAGCCAGGATGAAAGAATCAGTATTGAGGAGGCCAAGGCATGGGCGCAGGCTATATCAGCAGATGCCGCCCGTCCCCTCCCTGGAGAGCCCATGCCCAGCGCGCAAGACGTAGGCGCTTCAATCCAGGCAGCAGGCTGGGATAATGCTCAAGCAGTATCAATAGACTCCCCTGAGGTAGCCTTAGCAGCAAGCTATTTAAGGAGCACCGGTAGAAACGACATGGCAGATTACCTGGAGTACCTGGCCAGGGCAGGGCTGATCAGGGCAGGTCCGTTCAAAGGCTTCTTAGCTACACCTTATCAGGAAGGTATTGCCTTAAGCACCAATTACCCTGCCTATAACACCCCCCTAGAAAGAGCCGCCTCACTTATCCATGAGATTGGGGCAACTGCTAGATTTAACCTCACCCATGAAGAGAACTCTGAAAGAGAAAATGGGTTCAAACTAGGAAGTATCGCTCTTACTAGCCTGATTGGCTATACACAATTAAAAGACTATAAAGATACAAAACCATATTTTATACGGGTGTATGCAAAAATAAAAATTAGCCATAGCAAATTTGTATTGGAGCAGATTGGGCAATATTTAAGTAACAATATTTTAACTTCCCAGCAATTAGAATTATGGGTTTGCGATAATCTAGAATTTTTTGGTTACTTTATTATAATTGATTATCCCAGCGGACAGTTGTTTATATTTGATTCAGAAAAGGATTATTACCAAGCCACTCGTTTTATTAACAATAAATATATGAAAAACTATCCAGATATGGAATACGATGATTTTAGAGTCCCCAGCGATAGTTTTCTCGGTACCCCAAAGAGCATTAAATTTGTAGGATGTGATAAGTGTGGCAGCGTAGTCATGAATTTCGTGCTCGAGTATCCTTTTGCTAAAAATTTATCCTTTGCTCAGTGTAGCCAATGTAAGATTAATTTTATGAATCCACAGCCACTAGTTTCTTTTTGGAGAAAAATTTATTCTGACTGGTATTTCAAGCAAGGTCAACAGCATACTGAAGTTGGGTATTTTGATTATGAAGGCGAGAGGGATAGCAGATTAATGAAGGCAGAGGATCAAGCTATTCTTATCGATGAGTTTATTGCTAACGCTTTTTCTACTACGGATAAAACTCTCTTAGAAATTGGGTTTGGATATGGATATTTTCTCCACGCGATGCAAAAAAGGGGCTGGGAAGTCGCGGGGATTGATATTTCTGCTCACGCTGTTGCTAAGGCAAAAGAAATATTCCCTGATTTAAGCAACCTTCATGAAGGAGTTATCGAAGAAATATCTTTTGGGGCGAAGAAATTTCAGGTGGTAGCTTTATTTGATGTTATGGAGCATTGTACTTCGCCTACCAATACCTTAAAAAAGATTTATGATTTAATGAATGTAGGCGGAGTTTTAATATTCCGTACGCCTACAATCAAGCATGACGATATACCTCAGACTCATTTGGGGGAACATATATGGCATTACAGCATAGAACATTTAAAAGAATTATTAGATAAAACAGGGTTCGAGTTAGTAGGCATAGTGAAGGGCAGCTTTTTTTCAGCCAGAGGAAAAGAAAGGGCAAGGGTTAGGGCAGTAAGTAATATTTACTTTATTGTTATGAAGAAAGGCTATTTAAGCAGAGAGGTTCTTAGGCAGGGAGTTAACCCTCAGGCCTTAATCGATAAAATAGTGGTAAATAATCAATTGCGTTTTTCCAAAAGCACAACGAGCGATACAGAGCTACACGAATTAGCACTTGCTGAGCAATTTGAAAGAATATTTGAAGATGAAAAAGGAGCCTTAGAATCCAAAGGCGTAGCCTTAAATGATCACAATACTGTTGTAGGGTTAGTATCGGAAGCGCCTGTAGTAGTCTTATCGGGACCTTCAGGATCGGGCAAGGGAACGTTATTCCGTGTATTAAGTGATGTGTATGGTGAAAAAATATTTAAAGTAGTATT
>VGKF01000145.1 GCA_016867175.1 Candidatus Omnitrophota bacterium
CCATAGACGTTATGAAAGCGCGCTATCCTGATATTTAAATGATAATCCCTCTTAAAGGCCTCCAGCATTTTCTCGGCGTAAAGCTTTTCCCATCCATAAAAATTATCCGGGTCTGAGGGATAGGCGTCTTCCTCTTTCAGGGGTTTTACATTGGCATCTGTCTGTTTATAGGTAGGGTAAACGCAGGCAGAGGATGAAAATAAAAAACGCTGTATTTTATTTTCGATAGCTGCCTTAATCATATAGCTGTTAATCAGGATATTATCATACATGATGTCTGCTCCGATATCGGTAATGAACCCGATACCCCCCATATTCGCGGCTAAGTTAAACACATAATCAACCCCTTCGGTAGCCTTACGGCAATTTTCCTGAATCCTTAAATCAAGCGATAACTTTTCTGAATAATACGGCTCAGGGATATAACCATCCCACTTCACATCTACTGCCTTGATAAAATTTCCCTGTTTAAAAAGTTCTCTTGCCAAATGGCTTCCGACAAATCCTCCTGCGCCTGTTACAAGAATCTTTTTTCCTTTCATGCATTCACCTCATATTAATAACCGACACCGAGATACTTTATGTTTATCCCTTTTACCCCTTTTAATAATTCCCAACAATCCAATAATACAACGTTTTTATCAAGCTTTTTAAGATTGATTTTTCTAAATTCATCCCAGGGGACCGCAATAACCCCTAAGTCTATGCCTAAGATACAATCTCCTGAGTTCTTTGCGTATCTAACCGTATCCCCTAAGACCCCCCTGGCATTCTCCATTGCCTGGGGATCATAGACAGTTAAAGAGTAGCCTTCGTTTGCCAATAGCTGGACAATAGCTAAGGCCTGAGAATCATCTATTATTGGAGTATTTTGCTTATAGGATAATCCCAGTATGCCGATTTTTGCGTTTTTCTTATTTTTATGTAAAGCCGCTAATATATCCTGTATTTTATTTACCACCCTCAATGCCTGGTCGCGATTGACCTCATCCACCATCTCCGCAAGCTTGGCCCTTGCTTCAATCTTTCTGGCAAAGGCTGCAAAGGCGACATTATCCCTGGGGAAACACGGCCCGCCATAACCAAGCCCCGGCCTTATATATTTACTGCCAATACGGGAATCCAAGCCCAATGCCCGGGTAATAACGCTTGCGTCAGCATTTTTTACCTTATCGCAAATGGAAGCCAGTGAATTAGCAAAGGTAATTTTTGTGGTAATGTAGCAGTTAAGCGAAATTTTAGCAATCTCGGCATTCAAAGGAGTCATCCTTGCAAAACGAGGATTATTTTCGCAGGTTTTTTTGTAAATCCCTTCTAAAATATCCCCGTCTCTCTTATTCATTTCTCCGATAAGAATGAAGTCGGGATTAAGAAAATCACGGATTACGCTTCCCAGGGCAATAAATTCAGGATTGTAGGCTACCCCAAAATCCCTCCCTGCCTTTTTAGCGGATGCCCTTTCCAGTATAAATCTTGCTACTGTTTCCGTTGTTTGAGGCATAACAGTAGAGGTAATCACTATTAAATGGTAACTCTTCTTTTTCTTAAGCGATTCTCCTATCTTATGAAGAGCTTTTTCTAAATAATCATTGGAAAAGCTTCCGTCTGCTAGGCTGGGGGTTGCCACGACAATAAAGGTAACGCTGCTATTTAATACCGCCAAATCGTAATCCGGGGTTGCCTTTAAATTATTTCTGCATTTCTTTATTAAACCTGCCAAACCCGTTTCAGCAACAGGCGAAAGCCCTTTGTTTATTTTATTAATCTTGTTTATATCTATATCTACGCCGATTACCTTAAAGCCCTTATCGGCAAAACAAGCAGCAGCGCATAAGCCCAGTTTTCCTAATCCGATCACCGAAATAGAATAATCTTTCTTCATCGAATAGCCTCCGGATCTAACTTTTTAGTTTATCCCCGCTTTAGTGATATAGTTTGCCCGTCTTTGAAAATAAGCATCTTTGAATTAAGCCTATCTTTGTAAATCTTAACAAGCTTGATTAATACTCTCTTCGGAAGAATAATTGTCCCCAGCGAAAAGAACCAGAACGCAGGATTAAGCAAGTTTTGCCACCGGTACTTTATAAGGAGAAGAATTTCACGCAACAGATACCTATAACTAAAGGCATAATTTTTTATTTGCACTAATCCAATATAGTTAACCGCGATAAAATCCTTAATACATTTCCCCCTCATCAGTTTAAACTCATCTTCCGGAAAGATATTATTAAAAAGATCCACCCAGTTCTGGATAGGCGACTTTTCGTAAACAGGCGCTGACTGTGAACCGCTAGGCAAAAAGGCGGGACAGGCCATAGTGTAATCTTTTAAATAAACCACTTTATGCTTCTTAAAGATTGCGGCAAATGGATAAGCTGATTCAACAAACCTGTTTTTATTAAAGGGGGTGTCGATCAGGTTTTTTCGATAAGCCAATCCCCCGGGATTATCCAGCGTATTAAAAACTGCGATGATAGCTCTGACATCGTCTTGAATTGATATAAGTGCATCTTTTTCTCTGCTATACCTGGCTTTTGCCCTGACGGGGATATCTAAATCAGCCCCAAACCAGTAATAGGGCCTGGTAACTGCTCCCACATCGCTAGATAATTTAAAACCCTCGTAGGCCCTCTCCAGCGCATCTTTGGAAATCCTGCTTTTTGCCGAAAGAAGATACAGGATATCTCCGGTTGACCTCTCTCTGTATAATTCCACGCTTTCAGCATAGCCCAAATCCTTCTCATTTTTAAAATATTTAATCCGCTCATCATGAAAACCCTTAACGATACGCGCAGTATCATCCTGCGA
>VGKF01000146.1 GCA_016867175.1 Candidatus Omnitrophota bacterium
CGCTAGTAAGGATGGCCAGAGGTTTAAGAATTTAATATTCCGTTCTTTGGCATAGCCTTCTAGCATTTCAAAGGGGACAGGTGAATCATAAAGCTTGTCTTTCTCCAATAGCCACTGCGCCCTCCCCTCATTCCAGGCGGTTGGGCTAACCTGCAGGCCGTGAGGGAAAGCAACTAATATAAAATCGATACCTTCTTTATCCAGCAGGGCCTTGGTTTTATCTAGCCACTTATTAGAATTCTTCCAGTAATATTTAATGACGTTTTTGTCTGTATTCTCGCGAAAGATAAAATACATATCCAGATCAACGCTACGTAAACTTGGCTTTTGCATGATCAACTCTTTAGCAGATTTGCCCTGTAGATTACAGAATATGTAATCTTTTAAGCCTAGCAACCTTATCTTATGCAAGGACTTAGATAATTTGTTGTAGATATAGGAGAAGAAATAGAAGTTTTTCCTTAAAAGGAGTACGTAATCCGGGTGGCCATCTATATAGAATGGGCTGCAGGAGATGATTTCGCCGTTTTTATCGTACTTGGCATGCCTGGCATAAGATGTATCTTCCTGCAAGTCGGAGAAGTTATAAAAGAAGATTACCAGGTCAGGGGCATAGTTTATCATTTTTTCTTTTAAGAAGAGATATTCCAACATAGGAGAATAGCTGACAATCCCGCAATTAATGACTTCGTAGTGTTTATTTGACAGGCCGCTGTTTAGCTCTTTTTCTAAGAGATGGCAGAAGGTCTGGTTATCATTTACGGCAGTGCCAAACACAAAGGAATCGCCAAAGATAAGAATACGATAGATTCCTTTTGGCTTATGAAGCAGATACTCTTTTCCTCTTAATCCTTGATTATTAGTAGAAAAGGAGGTCGGGAATCCGGCAAACATCTCTTCTACCTTGACGTTTGCAGGATATAAATGATGGAATACCGGATCAGGCCTACCCATAGATATGCCCATGGAGAAAGCCGGTGTCAGCGGCTTAACTAAACGAAAAATAACTTCCCCCAGGACAAAGATCGAGAAAATAATGGCTAAAAAGACTGTAATGAAACCGAATAGAATCGCTTTTCTTCTGTTCATTGTAAGGTAAAATAAAAACCCGACCTTACGTAATTTGAAATCACATAAGGCCGGGCTTTGTTTTATAAGTCTTTATAACCCTTTTTTGACTAGGTATTCTACTAAATCAGCTACCCTGCAGGAATAGCCCCACTCGTTGTCGTACCAGGAGAGGACCTTGATAAAGTCATCCTGGATGACCTTGGTGCTCTTGGCATCTACGATAGAGCTCAGCTCGCAGTGGTTGAAGTCAACTGAGACTACCGGGTCTTCGGTGTATCCTAAAATCCCTTTTAGTTTACCCTCTGAAGCCTCTTTAAAGGCAGCATTAAGCTCCTCTGCGCTTGTCTTTTTGCCTAAGGTGCAGGAGAGGTCAACTACAGAGACATTCGGTGTAGGGACGCGTATGGCAAAACCATCAAGCTTACCCTTTAAATCCGGTATAACCAAAGAAATCGCCTTGGCAGCGCCGGTTGAGGTAGGTATCATGGATACTGCTGCTGCGCGGGAGCGGCGCAGGTCTGAATGCGCCATATCCTGCACCCTCTGGTCATTGGTATAGGCGTGAATTGTAGTCATAAGCCCTTTTACTATCCCCCACTTATCATTAATCACCTTGGCAACAGGCGCCAGGCAGTTTGTAGTGCAGGAGGCGTTAGAGATAACATTATGGGCCTTAGGGTCATACTTATCTTCATTAACCCCTAAAACTATTGTAATATCCTCACCCTCCGCAGGAGCTGAAATAATAACCTTTTTAGCCCCGCCTTTGGTAATATGATTCTCAGCGCCTTTGACTTCTTTGCCCTTTTTATTCACTCCGTCTTTTTTCACGGTAAAAAGGCCGGTGGACTCGATTACTATATCAACACCCAAGTCCTTCCAGGGAAGCTCCGAAGGGTCTTTTTTCATTAAGACCTTGATGATTTTTCCGTCGACGGAGATCGCATCATCACCCGCGACCTTCACCTCTGCGGGAAACCGGCCGTGCACTGAGTCATATTTGAACAGATACGCATTGCTCTTAGCGTCTGTGATATCATTGACTGCAACCAGCTCTAAGGAGCCTTTTTTATTCTCCATAATTGCGCGGGCAACCAGCCTGCCAATCCTTCCAAAACCATTAATACCGACTTTAACTGCCATTTCTACTACCTCCTCTTACCTATTTGTTATTATTGGATTATATTATTTGATTTCCCTCAAATACTTTGCGGCTAGTTCAGGCGGGGTAGGCACGATGTAGAAACCAGAGCCCCATTCAAAACCTGCAACCCTGGTCAGCTTAGGCATAAACTCAATATGCCAATGGTAATATTCTATATTCTCGCTTCCGTTAACCGGGGAAGAGTGAATAATAAAATTATAAGAAAGATTGGGGAATACCGCCTTAAGCTTGGTTATAGTATCCTTTAATATAGAGGCCAAAGCCGGAACCTCTTCAGGAATCATATGGTAGAAATAGCCGTGGTGATTTTTGGGGATTATCCAGGTCTCAAAAGGAAACCTCGAGACAAAGGGGCAGAATGATAAGAAATGTTTGTTCTCTAATATCACCCTCTCCTTCTCCTGCATCTCCTGCCTGATGATATCGCAGAATACGCAGCGCTCGCGGTATTCAAAATAATCATGCGCGCCCTTAATCTCCTCCATTACATTCTTGGGGACCATGGGGAGTGC
>VGKF01000147.1 GCA_016867175.1 Candidatus Omnitrophota bacterium
CATAATCCGGCCTCTTTGATTCTATTTGGCGGGTCAAACTAAAGGTATTTACAGCAAGGGTTTCTTTGAAGCGGTAGACTTGGCCTCTCCTGGACATACTTAGAATAAAATCATCCCTGAGGTCATAATGCTCTAAGTCCAGTATCAAGACCAGGTGCGCTGGCGGCTTTTTGCTATATTCAAGCAGAAAATCACGCAAGGGCTCTTTTAAGGCTTGCGCATCCTTGATCACCAGTATTCTTTTTTTTATTCTTACCGGAAGGCAGAGGAGCTTTTCTTGAAGCTCGGCAAGCGCCAGTCCCTTGGCATAGAGGGTATCTAGATTAAAGTTCTCTAGCGCTTGGCCTAAAAGGCTTTTTTTTATACTTTTGAGCTTTAAATCTTTGGAAGAGATATCCTGGCCGATGAGCAGATAGAGCCAGGTTTCCTTGACTACCATTGCTCTACTGTGCGCTCGACAATACGGCGGGATAAGTCAGTAACAGCTTCATTCACTGCCTGGTCATCGCTCTTTTTGTAGCTAGCTATGCCGGGAAGAGTCGAAGAATAGGGGTAATAGGTGTAGTCTCCGGTAAAACTATTCTCCTGCCAGACTAGCTTGTTTTCTTTTTTATCCCATAATGCTATATTTACAATAATATTTACGCGGTATTCCTGGACTTCGTCGTTCTCTGTCCGTAAGGAATCTCTCCTGAATTCCACCAACTCTCCCTTTAAGACCAGGTCTGCGCTTTCTTCTTTCACGGGCTTAAGATTACCGTCAAAAAGGTACCTATCGATGACGGATTTGGTAATGTCTGTTTCCAGGGTGGGCTTGTAGATCCTATACTTATTGTAAGCATCGCCCTCTCCGGTAAGGTCTATCTTATTTAGAAACTGTTTAATATGGATAGTCTTATATTTGCTGGAGATCATAGAACGCGTAGTATAGCCGCATCCGGGCAGGGCAAAAGACAGGAAAAAAACCTGCACTAAAGCGAATATCAATCTGCGGTAAATCATTTTTTCCTCTTCTCCGTTTTTTCCATTATCTGCAGCCTCTCCAGGCATTTGGCTGCCCATGGGCTAAAACTGTAATTATTTATTACGTCATTATAATAGATACGCGCCGCTGTATAGTCTTTCTGCTTCTCGTAGAACCTGGCGATATTATAATTGCTCTCCGCCTCTTTCTCTCTAAGTTGCTCTATATTCTTTTCTGCGTCACGGGAAAGCTGAGCATCCGGATGCTCTCTTACAAAGTTTTCAAACTTCTCCTTAGCCTCCCGGGTTGCTCCCTGGTCATAATCAGAGCTGCGCGATAAGCTAGCGCGGCAGGAGGCAATCTGAAACCTAGCTGCCTCTGCCCATTCGCTATCCGGGTAATTGGAGATTACCTTATTAAAGGCCTCCTCTGCCTCATAATAACGCATCAGGCCTTTTAACACCAGGCCCAGTTTATATTGCGCTGCTGAGGCCAGCGGCCCATAGGTAGAATTATCAATGACCTTAGTGAATATCTCGATAGAGGGATTCTCAACCGGAAGCTGTACCCCTAAGGCCTTTCTTTTTTCTCCTGCCATAAATGCCTCGGCAATCTTATACTCCCTGCCGATGATCTCCTGGATCCTCTCAGAAAATGGGTATTTATCTATCACCTTCTGGTAAGCAAGGTAGGCCTCATAGAGATTACCCTGAGCCTCCTCTATAATCCCTAAGTAATACTGGCTCTCCGCTGCCTCCGCGGATTTAGGGTATGAGCGCAAGAGCTTCTTAAACTCGCGCTTGGCATCTTCATATTTCTTGATATCGTAAAGACCCTTTGCGAAATCAAGCTGCTCTTTGGGGGTGGATTTAACCGCAGTCTTGGGGTTGATCCATTTGCCTGTCTTAGGCGTCCAGATCCAGTAAGGATACGCGGGACTTACCGCTATTGCCAGGAAGATAATGCTTAAAAACAGAATGAGGCGTTTCATAATAGTAAAACTTTAACATAGCCAAGCGCCTTTGTCAACATATTCATATTTAATGAGTCCCCATCGTTTTGCTTAGTTTTGCTGAGCAAAAGCGAAGCAAAACGAAGCAATGGGGACGAATTAACCACCGCGGCGGAGACGAACTCAGGGTAAAGATAGGCAGGCAAAAGGCAGGTTGATTAGAAAGCCGTTTATTTTAAGCAGGAGCAAAATCAGAAACTTGCTGCTGCAAGCAAAGAGCGGAGCCAAAAAAGGACAGAGTAGGGCTGCTATTACCAGGCTAAACCCGCAAAGGGTAATCAAGGTAGCTAAAGGGACTATAAAAAGATTAGCTATTACGGTTACCGTAGAAAAAAGTTTAAAATAATGCGCGATAAGCAAAAATGTGCCTAGCCAGGTAGATAGAGAAAGTAGGCCAGTCTCCAGTAAAGGCTTAAGATATTTTATCCTTATGGCATCTATCCTAAATAACGTTTTTATTTTAGGATAGAGGCAGGCGATAGAGAAAACACTGGCAAAGGAGAGTTGAAAGCCTACGTCAAATAATTGCGCAGGCCTAAGCCCTAAGATAAAAAGCGCAGAGAGGCTAAGTGAATTATAAATATCCGCTTCGCTTTTAAAAAAATAGGAGAGCATAAATACTATCGCCATTATGGTAGCGCGCACTACGGGGTTAGAGGCCCCGGTTACTAGGCAGTAGATTATCAATAAAGGGATGGTCAATAGAATACGCAGCCGCCTCTTAAGGCGAACTAGCTTCAATATTGAAATAACGATA
>VGKF01000148.1 GCA_016867175.1 Candidatus Omnitrophota bacterium
CTTCCTTCTATCCTCTTCTACATTATAACCTATAACCATCCCCTGCGGTATAGTCACATCCTTATCAATAATCGCCCGTTTGATCTTAGCGTGCCTGCCGACATTTACCCCCTCCATCAATATGGAGTCATAGACCTGGGAATAACTGCTTATCCTCACGTTAGGCGATAATATGGAGCGTTGCACCCTTCCTCCTGAAACAATACATCCTCCGGCAACCAGTGAATCCAGGGCCAGGCCGACCCTTCCAGCAATCTCCTCTCCGGAGAATACGGTCTTAAGGCAGGGAAACTGCTCCTGATAAGTCCTTACCGGCCACTCCTTATCATAAAGGTTGAGCACCGGATTAACCTGCACCAGGTCCATATTCGCCTCATAGTAGGCATCAATGGTGCCGATATCCCGCCAGTACTTGGCCTCCTTCTTATTCTCGTCGATAAAATTATAGGCCGCTACCTTAAGGCCTTTTTTAAGCATCTGCGGGATAATATCCTTGCCGAAATCATGGCTGGATGAATTATTTTTGGCATCCTCCTGCAGTTCGCCCTCAAGCACTTCATGCTTAAAAACATAGATGCCCATGGAGGCGTATATCTTATCCGGGTTATGCGGGATAGTCTTGGGTTTACTGGGCTTCTCCTGAAAACCCTGCACCCGTCCTACGCTATCTACCTCAACTACTCCCAGGTGCGTTGATTTTTCTTTCTCGACCTCAACCACGCTTACGGTCAGGTCAGCCTGCGCCTGGCGATGAAAATCTATCATCGCGTAGTAGTTCATCTTATAGACATGGTCTCCGGCCAGAATCAATACCTCATCCGGCTTATCTACTTCTAAGGTATACAGGTTTTGATAGATCGCATCGGCTGTGCCCAGGTACCAGGTCTCCCCTACCCTCTGCTGCGCAGGCAATATCTCGATATATTCGTCCAACTCTGAAGCCAGGATATTATAACCTAAGCGGATATGCCTTTGTAAAGACGCGGATTTATATTGGGTGAGGATATAGACTTGGCGCAGCCCAGAGTTAATACAATTACTTAAGCTAAAGTCAATGATGCGGTATATCCCGCCAAAAGGGACTGCGGGCTTGGTGCGGTCTTTAGTCAGGGGCCAGAGCCTCTCGCCTTTTCCTCCGGCCATGATAAAAGTCAAAACCTTCTGCGTCATTGAAGCATCACTCCCATGATCCCGCGCCTGACCATCATCACGCCTATAGCGGCGAGCAGTATATACATTATTTTAGAGAAGGCCCGCGTGCCGGCCGCGCCCATAATCCGCATGATAAAATCTGCCCTGGCTAAGGTAAACCAGACAATAAGCATATTTAAAATCAGGGAGATAAAAGTGGGTGCAGTGCCGAAGCTATCCAGCATCATCAAGGTAGTGGTTAAAACAGCCGGCCCGGTAATCAAGGGGGTGCCCAGAGGAAAAACTCCGATATCTTTTGCGTGGCCCACGGAAAACAGCCCTTTAGAGACGCCCGGAAGGAGCAGATAAACCGCGATTGCAAATAAAAGCAGGCCTCCGGCAATCTGAAAATCAGGGATAGTAATTCCGATGAACCTTAAGACCCATTTGCCGACAAACATAAAGAGGATTGCCACTACCGTAGCAGTGGTCGCCGAATCCCGTATAATCCTCTCTCTCTGTTTGTGGCTTGAGCCCTCCACCAGCGAGACAAACAGGGGGATATTGCCTATGGCATCCACCGCCACAAAAATTGGTATGAAGGTAAGTACAAACGGTTCAATCAGTTTTAACATAATGGTCTATTATATCTAATAATTTTGGAAAAGGCAAATAAAACTTGCGGATTAAATAGCTGCGGGTTATTGAATCATTATGCCCTTTGAGCTCATTTGATTTTTTTCTACGGCCGTAGGCTCTTTATTAATTATGGTGATGCCGCTAGGAGATTGAGTAGCGGCTTCTTCCTTCCCAGGCTGCGATGAACTACTTTGCGAAGATGAAGAGCCTCTTACGCCCTCTTTTACGCTCTCCGCATCAGGCATAACAGGCGAATCCCTCTTTTCTTTACGGGGAGTTTCGATTATAGTAATTGCCCTGCGCGGTAACGGCCCTTGCTCCTGTTGAAGTTTTGCTTGCGGCTCATAGGCAATTTGCCTCTCTTCTACGGCTGTATTTTGTCGCGGCAGAGGCGTTGTTTGAAGGCCCTGTTTTTTGTTCAGAAAAATACTGATGGTTATTACAATGATTAATAGCGCGGTTAGAATAAGTATCAGCTTATCCTTCATAATATTAATCCTCCCATGAGAGCGTAATATAATCTCCTGTGGTAGGGTAAAATGGAGGTGGATTGTTAAGCAGCCGGGAGTCATAAGAGTAATCCTTTGAATAACCGCTTATCTTCTGTCCGGTTGCGCCGTTAAAAGTGCCTACAGGCCCACGCTCCTCCTGTATGATCCCTCCGTAAACCGTAAGCGTCCCCTTAGGGGGCCCGACCCACCAATCATCCAGCATAAAAGAAGTATCCAGCGCCATTATAGAGGCATCGATCTCCACATTATTGGGTGCATTACGAGATACCACCACATCGCGCTCAGCAATCAGCCCCAGGGTATCGGTTGAGTTGGGGTTAGTGCGGGGGTCATCGGCATAAACAACGCTATCAGGGATAATTATATCGCGCTCAGCGCCTGCTGTTAATC
>VGKF01000149.1 GCA_016867175.1 Candidatus Omnitrophota bacterium
TATAATAAAAGTAAAAGACCTGTCTTCATAGACACTGATAACCGCAGGCAAGATCAATCCTTCCCTGCCTTTAGTCTGGTCATTGAACTGCTTGCAGAACTGCATGATATTGACCCCGTGCTGGCCTAATGCCGGGCCGACCGGAGGGGCTGGATTTGCCTGCCCTGCGGAAACATGCAATTTAATCTGCGCTACTACTTTTTTTGCCATTTGTTTTAGCTTTCTTCTCCCCGCTGCCTCGCTACGCTACGCAAACGCGGGGAGGGGATCACTATACTTTTTCTACTTGCCAGTATTCCAATTCTACAGGCGTTGACCTGCCGAATATGGAAACACTGACCTTTAGTTTGCCTCTCTCGGGATGAATCTCATCTATAGTACCGTTAAAATTCACAAACGGGCCCTCGGTTACCCTGACCTGCTCACCCTTCTCAAAGACAACCTTAGGGCTGGGCTTGGCAGCTGTATCCTGCGTCCTCTTTAAAATATTATCGACCTCTGACTGCGGAAGCGGCATGGGTTTCTTCCCCAGGCCGATGAAGCCGGTCACCCCGGGAGTGGATTTAACAAGAAAATATGTGGCTTCGCTCAGCTCCATCTCTACTAACAGATACCCTGGAAAAAACTTCCTCTGCGATATCCTTTTTTTACCTGAACGCACTTCTGAGACCTGCTCGGTAGGGATAACCACCTTTTCAATAACCTCCTGCATCCCCTGAGAGGCAATCTTGTTCTCCAGCGATATCTTTACCTTATCTTCCGAACCAGTCTGCGTATGCACTACGTACCAATTTTTCATCTGAATAATATACTTAAGCCTTTAGAAAGCAGGATATCAATAACGAAAACAAAGATGGTTGCTATAGAGGTAACTACGAGCACCGCGGCAGTCGAGCCAATAAGCTCTTGGCGGGTAGACCAGGAGACCTTGGCCAGCTCTGTCTTAACCTCTTTTACAAAACCTATCGCCTTATTAACTATATTCATCTTTTATCTACTTAGGCATTACAGGAGCGGCAGGAGTCGAACCTGCAGTAACGGTTTTGGAGACCGTTGGTTTGCCATTAACCGACGCTCCTATTAAATTGAGGTAACCCCAATATCTGAGCCGCTACCTAATCTCTGTAACTTTAGATAAAGCCGTCCTTGCAGAGCTCACTTGGTCTCCTTGTGCGGAGTGTGCTTGCGGCAAAACTTGCAGAACCTGCTTATCTCCAGTTTATCCTGATGAGTCTTTTTATTTTTTGTCGTCGTATAGTTTCTATTTTTACAGACGGTGCATTCTAGGGTAATTATCTCGCGCATGATTAATTATGTCCTTATCCCTTAAGGGTTATCTCTGATAGCAGCCTTACGGGGTTAATTCCGGCAATAACTTACGTTCGCTTCGCTCCGTAAGTTATGTCGTCATTAAAGCTGGAGACGGGAATTGAACCCGTGACCCCGTCCTTACCAAGGACGTGCTCTACCAACTGAGCTACTCCAGCGTCGGGGCATCACAGGTCTGCACATCTCCTAAAAAAAACAAAAAATTCCGCGCCTAAGAATTTTATTAAATTCTTTTTCTCTTGTTTAAGCTCCTAATAGCCTGTTATGGTAATGGTTAGGAAAGGCTATCTATGCGGCTACGCAAACCATTATATATACACTACTAAGGATGATTTGTCAACCTTTTTTTTAGTTTTTTTATGCCCTTAGTAAGATTTAGCTTTCTGGCGGGCACCACGAAAACCATCTCTAAACCTATTTTATAGGGTGTTTTCTTGAGAATTTATAAGATTTATGAAATCGCTTTGGGAGAGTTCTTCGGGGCGGGTATTTTTATTAATATTATACTTAGAAAAAAGGTGGTCAAGCCTAGACTGCGGGATTACGCCTTGGAGGCTATTCCTTAAGATCTTACGCCTCTGGTTAAAGGCTGCCCTAACCACCCTAAAAAACTCCTTCTCTTTTTCGGGGCCCAAAGGAAGCTTATCCTTCATATTAAGACGAAGAAAACAAGAATCGACTTTTGGAACCGGGAAGAAAGAGTTCTTCTTAATCGTAAAGAGTATCTGGGCCTGGGCGTAATATTGCACAAAGCAACTTAGCGAACCGTAATCTCCTGAACCGGGCTTAGCTACTATCCTTTTTGCGAACTCCTTCTGCAAAGTAAGAAATGCCTCTTCAATATTCTGGCGGTATTTTAGCAGGCGCTCTATAATCGGAGTTGAAATATAATATGGGATATTCCCCACAACCTTTATTTTTTCTTTAGGCTTAATAAAATACCCGGGGAGCTCTAGCTTCAGGATATCATGGTGGATAATCTTTATATTAGGGGAATTCTTAAACTCCTCTTCTAGGTGCCTGCAAAGGTCTTTATCAATCTCTACGGCATAAAGAAGTTTAACCTTATCCGCTATTATCCTGGTAAGCGCACCCCTACCCGGCCCAATCTCTAAGACAGTATCAGTATCTTTAAAAGAGCAGCCTGCGGCGATCTTTCTCTGCAGGTTCTTATCTACCAGGAAATTCTGGCCCAGGCTCTTTTTGTACTTTCGCGGCCAGAGGCCGCTCAAGTATTTCATTTAAGATGCGCGGGCTTTTTCATAAGCCCGCGGAACTTCATACTTTCGCGGCCAGAGGCCGCTCAAGTATTTCATTTAAGAT
>VGKF01000150.1 GCA_016867175.1 Candidatus Omnitrophota bacterium
AGAAAGCTAGGGCTACAGAGGGATAGCGTTTTGGACGGCCGCGATATCGGGACAGTAGTTTTTCCCGATGCGGATAGGAAATTTTACATTGATGCCCAATTTCAGGAGAGGGTCAAGCGCCGCTATAAAGAATTGAAAGAAGCAGGCCAGTCAATCAGCCAGGAAGATGTTGCGCAGGACCTCGGTAACCGCGACACTATAGATTCAACCAGGGAGTTTGCTCCGCTTAAAAAAGCCCAAGACGCTATCTTCATAGATACCACCAATATGTCTATAACTGAAGTAGTAGATACGCTTATAAAATGGATAAATCTTTAATACGTAATTTTTCTATCATCGCCCATATCGACCACGGTAAGTCTACCCTGGCAGACAGGATACTTGAGTTGACCGGGGCAGTAGATAAAAGGAATACCAAAAACCAGCTCCTCGATGATATGGACCTTGAGCGCGAACGGGGTATAACTATTAAGGCCTCTATGGTCAGGCTCTCTTATCGCAGCCGCAATGGCCAGGAATACATACTTAATCTTATCGATACCCCGGGGCACGTAGACTTTACCTACGAAGTTTCTAAGTCACTGGCAGCCTGCGAGGGAGCGGTGTTGGTAGTTGACGCCGGCCAGGGTATAGAGGCCCAGACCGTAGCTAATTATTACCTGGCCTGTGAAAATAAATTAAAAGTCATACCGGTAATAAACAAAATTGACCTTTCTTCTGCCGATATAGCGCGCGTAGGGAGGCAGATTACCTCTGTCTTGGGTTTCAAAGAAGAAGATATAATCCTGGCCTCAGCCAAAGAAGGCGTAGGCGTAGAGGATGTTTTAGAAAAGATAATCGAGGTAGTGCCTGCGCCTTTAGGTGAAGAGAACCATCCTCTTAAGGCCCTGGTCTTTGATTGCCGTTTTGATATCTTTAAGGGCGTGGTAGTTTTTGTCAGGATTGTAGAGGGCAGAATAGATTCTCGCACCCAGCTAAAGATGGTACATTCAGGAAGCAGCTATAAGCTGGAAGAATTAGGCGTATTTAAAGACCTGAAATATTCTGCGGTAGATTCGCTTACCTGCGGTGAAGTAGGTTATTTCACCGCCAATATCCGGGATCCCAGGGAGATTATTATCGGGGATACGGTAACCGATATGAAAAATCCCTGCAAGGATACGCTGCCCGGTTATCGGATTTTGAAGCCTTTGGTATTTTGCGGGATATACCCGGTGAACCCGGGAGATTTTTCCAGCCTGCGCGACGCCATAGATAAGTTAAAACTTTCAGACGCCTCTTTTGTTTTTGAGCCCGAGAATTCCCAATCCTTTGGTTCTGGATTTCGCTGCGGGTTCCTGGGGCTTTTGCATATGGAGATAGTGCAGGAGCGCCTGGAGCGCGAGTATAATCTGAACCTGATACTTACCGTGCCAAATGTCGTCTATCGCGTAAAGACAAAGGACGGCCGATTGATAGAGGTGGATACCCCGGCAAAGCTCCCCAGCCCTCAGGATATACAGGAGGCGCTTGAGCCTTTCGCCACGCTGTTGATGATTATACCGGTGGATGCCATTGACCCGGTATGCGAGCTGGCTAAATCGCGCAGGGGTGTTTTTAAGTCCAGCGAATACTTAGGCGAGGATAGAATAAAGGTGACCTTTGAGATCCCGCTTTCTGAGATTATCGTTGATTTTTATGACCGGATGAAGTCCTTGACCAGGGGATACGGGTCGCTAGATTATGAATTTCAAGGATACCTTAGCACAAAATTGGTAAAATTAGATATAATGCTAAACAGCATGCCTTGCGATGCCTTTTCTTCGCTTATGCATAAAGATAAGGTTAGTTTTAAGGCGCATGCCTTAGTATCCAGGTTAAAAGAATTGATCCCGCGGCAACTATTCGAGGTTAGCATACAGGCAGCCGTAGGGAATCAGATCCTGGCTTCGGAGAGGATAAGGCCCGTAGGGAAAAATGCTACCAGCAAGTGTTCTGGCGGAGATATTACGCGAAAGCGCAAACTCTGGGATATACAAAAACAGGGCAAGAAACGGCTTAAACAGTTTGGCAAGGTAGAGATTCCTCAGGAGGCATTTCTGGAGGTGCTAAAAATATGAGTACTAAAGTATCTAATGGTCAAGGTACCAGAAAGAAATCAGTACTGCGTGAATGGTTAGAATCCATTCTTATTGCCTTTATTTTGGCTATGCTGATCAGGACCTTTATAGTACAGGCATTCAGGATACCCACAGGCTCTATGCGCACTACACTCTTAGAGGGGGACATTATACTAGTAAATAAATTCATCTACGGAGCAAAGGTCCCCTTTACTAGCTTTAGGCTTCCTGCTATAAGGCAGCCTGAGAGGGGGGATGTGGTTGTCTTTATCTACCCTGAGAATCCCAAGAAGGATTTTATAAAAAGGCTGATTGCTGTAGCGGGTGAAACTGTAGAGATTAAAAATGGTACGGTATATGTAAATGACTCTGCCTTAGCGGGCCCGGTCTTTAACCGCATATATTATTATAACCGCGGAGAGTTTGGCCAGGAAGGCCGTAAGATTGTCGTCCCGCAGGGCCACTTTTTTGTGATGGGCGATAATTCCGCCTCTTCGCAGGATAGCCGTTATTGGGGTTTTGTCCCTGCTGGGAATATACTAGGAGAGGCA
>VGKF01000151.1 GCA_016867175.1 Candidatus Omnitrophota bacterium
CGCTGACATCTAATTTATGCAAGGTCAACGGTGGATAGATTAATAATACTTTCATTTGATAGTTTTTTATCGTATTGCTATGCCTGACTTAAATAAACGCAATGAGTTTATACAGCCATTGAGCCTGACAAAATCAGCAAAGGCCTGGTTATCCGTGATATCGTCCGATAATAAATACCCTCCTGCCTTCAGGTATCCCCAAGATTGCTTGAATTCAAAGATCATATTTTGATAACTATGGTCGCTGTCGTGAATGAATATGTCTATTTTGCCTATATCCTGCAATAAAGCCGGTAGCTTACTATCTGAAGAGCCAAGAATAAGGCTCCAGCGAGGCTTAAGTTCTTCGGGAACCAGCCAACCGGTATCTTTATCAGGCCCTAGCTCCTGGCCTTGAGAATTAGGCAGATCAATGGAATAAAGCCTGCCTTTTTTGTTCATTTCTAATGCAAACAAAATAAAACTTGACGAAAATCCGTCTTTAACGCCAGTTTCAACCACTATCTCAGGCTTAGTAATCCGGCAGATTAAATATAAAAGAGGGGCACGCAAAGGGCTTAACATACTCAAATAGTATAGCGCTAGAGGGACTTTTACCTTCTGCTTAATATCCATGAAGAATTTCGAAGCATATAATTGGGCATATACAGAATTAATTTCTTTCTGCGGCACTCCCAATAACTTAGAAATGCTCCTTTTATAAAAAATAAGCGTTTTTATAAGGTCGGCTGTTCTTACGATACTCTTCAATATATCGGCCATAATTTTATCTTTTGACTAGCGCAAGCATACAAAGCGCAAACCTGCTGCCTGTAGCCTCAACCTCTCCGGCTTCTTCCTTGGTACATTTATACCAATCATCCCTGGAATCCTGCATATAATATTCTTCTTTTTCTATCTTTAGGGTATTGATAAGCTGGTTTATTAAATCTCTATCATAAATTCTTGAAAACGGCTTTATTATCTTTGCCTTGCCGAAAGGAACGGTAAGAATAATAATGCCGTTGGGCTTAGTAATTCTTTTCATTTCTGCTACGGCTATCTTATCTGCGGATGAATCTTCGCTGATACCGTATCTTCCGGAAAGGCCTATATGTTCGACTGTAGAGATGGCAGTTATCGCGTCAAAATAATTATCAGGAAAGCCGGTCTTGATAATGCTCTCATTGCAAAATCTGAAATTCTCATACTTAATTTTATTGATAATAGCATATTTTCTGATATCCACGGCAAAGGCATCATACCCAAAACCGGCTAAGATCAAGGGAAAGAAGCTTCCTGCACATCCGACATCCAAAAGCCGCGCCGGCGGCTTAGGAAGATTTCGTACGGCAAATGGGTACTCAATATACCTATCCGTAGGTGCTAAGGTATCTTTGGCAAAGTATTCCGGAAATATCCTGGTAAAAAGCCTGATGCCAAAAGACGCGAGCACCTGATAAAGACGCTCTTTAAATCCCATTTCTTCCTCCTAAATAATATTATTTTTGCGCCTGGACCATTCTAAACCATCCGGCATTAAATTCTAGCCAATTAATAATTCTACCTGGGATAAAACGCATAAAGGCCAGCCAGAGAAACCAGTTATCCTTATCAATAAACCAAACTTCGCTTTTAAAATTACGGAATGCCCTAAAGAGTTTCCCGGCCTCTCTCTTAGAGTATACCCCTGCGATAGGGCAAAATGCATCATCCGTATTCATGGAGAGCCACTCCTGCTGCGAAGGCCTGGGATTACGCATTTTCATTATTTGGAGTTTTTCCCGGAACGCTTCACAGCGTGAATACAATTCTTTATTAAATATCAAAAAGGCAGCACGGCATAGCTTCTTTTTATGGCAAAACTTAAAAAATATCTTTCTAATAAGCTTAACTTCGATTAAATAATAAAAAGATGTGCGATTATAAAGCATGATATTTATAGTTCCGCCAGGTTTAAGGACGCGGTATATTTCAGATACAATTTTTTCAGGATGAGGAGAATGATGGATAACCCCAAAAGAGTAGACGTGATCAAAGTGATTATCCGGGAAGGGGAGTTCTTCGGCATTTAATTTTATTATTTCTCCGGGCTGGCCGAAAAGTTTAAATCTTTCCTTCGCGATCCTGGACCCCTCCTCAGTAAGCTCTACTCCGGTATAAAGCGCGCCGTGTTTGGAAAATTGTATTCCGTCTGTGCCGATACCGCAACCAATCTCAAGTACCCGCTTGAGCCGGTATGACTTAAAATCAGCGTAATATAAGATCCTTGGATGCTTTTGGTATCTTTGCTTTTCTATTTCTAGGAAGAAAGGTTTCCTGTCTCCGGGGCTGTCCAGGCTTGGCAATCCGCAGGGTTTATCATTCCAAAACGCCTCTACATCATCGATATTTGGGATCTTCATCATTGATTTAAAACTTCGGAAAATATCTTCTCGGAATTACAATAATCTTCTGCTGTATTTATTGCATTGGATTTGTATTCATAATAAACGCTATCTTCGCGTAATAAGGTACGCAATGCAGCAGCGAGCGCTTCGGGGGCATAATCTATGGCAATGCCTGCTTTATTACGCGTTATAACTTGCGAATAAACAGTATCATTACTGACTATAGCCGGAAGGCCGCAGACAGAGTATAACTTCGTCTTTCCGGGGTC
>VGKF01000152.1 GCA_016867175.1 Candidatus Omnitrophota bacterium
ATCCACAAAGTTTTCTATAGGGAACTCTTCTTTGAATTCTACGGTTCTAGTATGGGAGGGCTTCTTTACAGGCAGGATAATGACCATGGAATGCTCCCAAAGAGGCGCCCCGGAAGCTGTATTAAAAGTCCTAATGGCTGCGATCTGGTCTATGTCCAGCTCAAGGCGTATGGGTAGCTCAAAGGTAAAAGGAAAAATATCTACTATCCCTCCGCGCCTGGCAAAATCGCCTTCTCCTCCCACGGAATCCTGCCTTTTATAGCCGAACTCCACCAGCGTCTTTAGGATATCTTCTAAATCGAGATTCTGTCTTTTGTATAATTTTAGGGCTTTAAACATGGGGGCGCTGACTTAAACCCGAGACTTGCGGCTCTGCCAGGCAAGGACTAAAGGAGAAGCAATATAGACAGTGGAATAAATACCCGAGATAAACCCTATCAGGAGCGTAAAGGCAAAATTGCCCAGCACCTCTCCTCCATAGAGAAAGATAGAAAATACCACCAGGAGAGTAATCCCTGTGGTAAGTATGGTCCTGCCTAAAGTCTGGTTGACGCTCAGGTTAATAAGATCATAGAGGCTCATCTTACGGCCCAGGCGGGAGTTTTCCCTTACCCGGTCGTAAATAACAATTGTATCATTTATGGAATAACCGGCAATGGTCAGGAAGGCGGTTATACTTAAAAGGTCAATCTGCCTTCCGGTAATAGCCAGGAACCCTAGGGCCACCAGCACGTCATGAAAAAGGGCAATCACGCCGGCAATGGCAAAATTAAAATGCTTAAACCTAAAGACCACATAGACCAGGATACCTGCCAGCGACCAGATCAAGGCATTAGTAGCCTTTCCCTTAAGATGTTTTCCTGCTACCGGGCCTACTTTTTCTATTCTTAAGATCTGTATATCCTGCTGGGGGAATTTTTCTTTAAGCTTATCGGTAATAATATCACTCTGGTCGGCAGAGGTCTTAATCAGTACCACCTTGGGATTATCTTTAAATTGTTGCATGGAGGCATCTGCCAGATTTAAGTCTTTGAGCATCTGACGAATCTGGTCAGCAGGCACGGGATCCTTAAAGCTATATTCCTGAAGCTGCCCTCCGACAAAATCAATCCCATAGGCCTGGGTTCCTTTTTTAAAAAAGAATACCAGGCCCGTAATTATCACTATAAGCGATATGGCATAAAATATATATCTCTTGCCTATATAATCAAACTTGGTTTCTTTAATCAGCCTAAGCATGGGTAGCGACTTGATCCATCCTAAATTCAGGAGTATTTCAAAGATGGTGCGGGTGACTATTATTGCCGTAAACATACTGGCTATAAGACCGATACTTAAAGTAACTGCAAAGCCCCTGATCGGGCCTGTGCCGAACTGGAATAAGAGGAATGCGGCGATAAGAGTAGTAAGGTTAGAGTCAAATATAGCGCTGAAGGCCTTGCTATAACCAAGGCTAATGGCAGCGCGTAAACCCTTACCTGACTTTAGCTCCTCTCTTATGCGCTCATTGATAAGCACATTGGCATCTACTGCCATACCTAAAGATAAGACTATGCCGGCAATACCCGGCAGGGTCAGGGTTGCGGATACCCCGGGGAAAAGCGCAGGCAACATCCCTAATCCGCCTAAAATAATTAAAAGGTTTAGCAGTAATGCTATATTAGCTACTAACCCTGCCAAAAGGTAATAAACCGCCATAAAGACGAATACCAGAATACCGCCGATTACGCTTGCCCTTACTCCTTTATTTATAGAGTCCTGACCCAATAAAGGGCCTATAGTCCTCTCTTCCTCTATATACATAGGCGCGGGAAGCGCTCCTACCTTTAAAACTATAGCCAGGTCCTGTGCCTGCTCAACGCTAAAGCGGCCCTGTATCACTGCCTGGCCAGAAGGTATGGCTTCTTTTATGCGCGGTGCAGACTGCACCTTACCATCCAAAACTATAGCCAGCCTTTTACCTACGTTATTGGCGGTTATTTCGGCAAACTTCTTTGCGCCCTCAGCATTGAATTCAAGCGATACCAGGGGTTCGTTAAACTGGCTTTCATTGAAACGCACCTCTGCATTATTTATAGCATCTCCGGTCAAGACTGCCTGTTTTTCTAAAAGCAGCGGCTCGTTATCCTCCTGGGCGTATTTAAATTCGAAGCCCTCCGGTGCATTACCCTCCATAGCAAGCTTCAGTTTCTCCATATCAGAAGAGACCAGTTTAAACTCTAAGAGCGCAGTCTTGCCGATCAATTCAATAGCGCGCCCCCTATCAGCAATACCGGGTAACTGCACTACGATTTCTTCCGCGCCCTGCTTCTGTATGGAAGGTTCGCGCACACCAAAGGCATCGATCCTATTCCTGATTACCTCAAGCGCCCTGTCGATTGCACCTTCGCGGTCTTTTTCCGGGAGCTTACCGGTGTCTACCTTTAATACCAGATGCATCCCGCCTTTTAAGTCCAGGCCCAGATTAATCTTTTTCTGAAGCGGGAAGGTAAAATAAGCGCACAACCCCGCGACCGCAAGGATCAACAATATTTTATATAAGAGTTTTCTTTCCATAAATGCTAAGCCTTATCTACCTGCTCCTGTGTCTTTTTGACATAGATAATGCAATTTTTTTCTATCTCCAATTTTACATTTT
>VGKF01000153.1 GCA_016867175.1 Candidatus Omnitrophota bacterium
GAAACTGACGGACCTTTGGATTATCTGCACGCCTTAAGCAATAGCACTGCCTCTGCAATATTTTACAAGATAAGACAGCGTTTCCGGGCGCAGGAATACCCTATGCTTAGCTGGAAGTGGAAGGTCACTAAGTTTCCGGATCAGGAGAAATTAAAAGACCGGCAGGGTATCGAGAGAGATGATTATGCAGCGCGGGTTTACGTGATTTTTCCTTCAATGTTTATTCTTAATTCGAAGGTACTTGAATATGTTTGGGATGAAGTAGCGCCTCTGGAGAGTATATCTGATAGTCCGTATTCCGCAAATATAAAATTGATTGTAGCGCATTCAGGCAATAAAGATATCGGTAAATGGGTATTTGAAGAGCGTAACATCATTGCTGACTACCGTAAGGCATTCGGCAGGGATCCCACATTGAAGGTAGGCGCGATTGCGCTTATGAGCGATTCTGATTCTATTGGTGATGTCTCCGAGGCCTATTTTGATGATATAAAGATGGGGTATATAAAGGAGAGGTAAAGATGCCTGGCCCAAACAGAAGAAAAAGATATCTTATGAAGTCAAGATTACAGAACAGATACCTAAGGTTGATTCTGTTGGCGATAGTTTTGCCTACTTTTTTGTTTTCCTTCTGCTTATGCTATCTGGTTTTTTATCTAATGGCTGAGCAGTTGGGGATTCCGGAGTCCATCGCCTATAACATAACCCCTGTCTTGGCTAAGATAGGCGTTATTCTTTTGCTGGGGCTGCCGGTCATTTCTATACTTTTATTATTGTGGGGCCTGGTTATCTCGCATCGCATAGCCGGTCCGGTTTACAGGCTGGAGCAGGAGCTGGATAAAATCTCTAAAGGAGATTTTTCGCTGCGTATAAGATTCCGTAAAAAGGATGAGCTGGCTTCAATCGCTCAAGGAATAAATAAAGTCCTGGATAAGATAGGAGAGAGGCAAAGAGGGTGAAGCAAAAGAGAGACGTTTTATAATATGTTTGAATATTTAAGAAAGATACCCAGCGAAGATAGTATTATAAAAGAACTCCCTGCTTCCGTAAGGATTAAAAAGCTTAAGAAGGAACGGGATAGAGAAATAATAGATATTTTTCAAAATAGGAGCAACAAACTTCTTTTGATTATCGGCCCCTGTTCAGCGGATAACGAAGATGCGGTTTCTGAGTATGTGCTGCGCCTCTCTAAGCTACAGGCGCAGGTTAAGGATAAACTGGTCCTTGTCCCCAGGATATATACTAATAAGCCGCGCACTACCGGCCAGGGCTATAAAGGGATGATGCATAGCCCTAAGCCGCATGAAGGACCCAATATCGTAAAGGGCCTTAAGGCAATACGCAGGATGCATCTGAGGATCTTCGGCGAGTCCGGTCTCTCTGCTGCGGATGAGATGCTTTATCCTGAGAATTATCCATACCTGGAGGACTTATTAAGTTACGTCACGATAGGGGCGCGCTCGGTAGAAAATCAGCAGCACCGTTTGACGGTAAGCGGCCTGGATATACCCGTAGGGATGAAAAATCCTACTAGCGGTGATTTAAACGTGATGCTTAATTCTGTGCAGGCAGCTCAGGACCCGCATGTATTCATCTATAACCGTTGGGAGGTAAAAACTGAAGGGAACCCCTTTGCGCACTGTGTCTTACGCGGGGCAATCAACCAGCACGGCCAGTCTATTCCTAATTATCATTATGAAAATCTGATCAGTTTTGCCGAGATCTATCTTAAGCGGGGATTTAAAAACCCCGCGGTTATCGTTGACACTAACCATGCCAATTCTAATAAAGTCTATAAGGAGCAGCCCAGGATTGCCCTGGAGGTAATGCGTAGTATACAGCACTCAAGGCTGCTGAAGAGCCTGGTTAAGGGTTTTATGATCGAAAGCTATCTGGTCGAGGGTTCGCAGGAGATCCCAGCTAAAGTATTTGGCAAATCCATTACCGACCCCTGCCTTGGCTGGGAGGATTCAAAAAGGCTGATCCTGCAATTGGCGCAAGAGGCTTAAAACAATAGTTATTGCATAAAATTTAATTAGCAGCAGAATAATAAAATTAAAATATTCAGGAGAAAGATAAAGATGGTAAGAAGTATTTCTTTACGATATCTAAAATTAAGCCTATTTTTTACTTTATTTATCTTTTGCGTATTTACCTTGGCCTTTGCGTATTGCGATACAATGGATGGCCCTGTGGTTGCGGATGCCAAGATTGCTTTGGAAAAGTCGGATATTACGCCTGCGCTCAAATGGATCAAGAAAGAAGCTGAGCCAGAGCTAAAAACCACTTTTGATAAAGCCATAACAGAGAGCTCTAAAGGAGAACAAGAGAAGATAAAGGCAGACGCAGAATTCTTTGATACCTTGGTCAGGTTGCACCGCCAGGGAGAGGGGTTTAATTTTAGCGGGGTTAAGCCAGCAGGGACTGATCTTGGGCCTGCAGTAACCGGAGCAGATAAAGCCCTGGAGAACGGCTCTGTGGACAGCCTGGTGCAATTATTGACTGAGGAAGTAAATAAAGGAGTAAGGGAGCGTTTTAATAACGCCTTTGAGAAGAAAAAACGTGCCGAGGAGAATACCGAGGCTGGCCGGGCCTTTGTCCAGGCCTATATAGAATTCGTGCATTATGTTGAA
>VGKF01000154.1 GCA_016867175.1 Candidatus Omnitrophota bacterium
TGTGACGGCGGGATTTATATAGGAAAACGCAAGTTCTCTTGTTGGGATAGCCATGACCGTCAGAATATAAGGCGTGCGATTATACATTCCTGCAACTCTTTTTTTTACAGGACCGGGATTATTCTGGGCCCGGAGACTATACATGAATATGCCCTGAAGTTTGGCCTTGCCAGGCCCACTGGCATAGAACTTCCTTATGAGGCGGCAGGTTTTCTGCCGCATCCCTTATGGAGAAGGGTCTATAAATTACAGAAATGGTTTGAGGGAGACACGGCAAACTTTTCTATTGGCCAGGGAGATGCCTTGGTGACGCCTATACAGTTATGTAGGATGTTAGCGGTATTCGCCAACAGGGGTTTTCTGGTCAGTCCTTATATAGTTAAGGCGATAGACAGCCAGGATGCCTCTTATTATAAGAAAAGATTAACCAAGGTCCCCATAAAAGAAAGCACCATAAATTATATAAGAAGCGCGTTGCGGGATACCGTTCTAGAGCCTAAGGGTACTGCTAATGCCTTGGCTTCCCTTACGGTGGGGGTCGCCGGTAAGACCGGGACTGCGCAAGTTCCCCGCGGGCTCCCCCACAGTTGGTTTAGCGGCTTCTTTCCTTTTAAGGATCCGAAATTTGCGATTTGCGTATTACTTGAAAGCGGAGGCTCAGGCACAGCAGCCTGCGTAGTGGCCAGGCAGATAATCCAGGGGATGATTGACCAGGGCTTGATAGAGGATAAGCATGCGATCGACTAATCTTACTATCTTAATAATTGCGGTATTAATTTCCTGTATCGGCATTTTATCTATATATAGCAGTACCTACCAGAAAGAAGGGAGGATCTGGGAATCTATCTATCAACGCCAGATGCTCTGGGTTATATTAGGATTAGCGTTTTTCTTTTTGTTCTCCAGTTTTAATTACCGCAGGCTCTGGGATGCTACGTATTTATTATATACGCTGGCGTTATTTTTATTATTTCTGGTTTTTATACTGGGGGTAGTGCGTTTAGGGGCGCAACGTTGGCTTCGGTTTAGCTGGTTTAATTTTCAGCCTTCGGAGTTTTCCAAGCTTGTTATTGTGATATTTTTAGCCAGGTATTTTAGCGCAAAATCAGTGCAAGACTTATCCCTGCAGGTTAATAAGATGGGGATATCGCGCGGGCTCATATTTCCGTTTATCATGATAGCCTTACCGGCAGGCCTGATTATCGAACAGCCCGATCTAGGAAGCGGCGTGATTATAATATTTATTTTTATGATCATGCTTTTTCTTTCCGGGGTACGCTTAAGGTATATCATTTTCTTTTTAGGCCTGGCAATACTCTCTCTCCCGTTCTTATGGCATTTTTTAAGGGAGTATCAAAGAGATAGGCTGTTGGTTTTTATTAATCCCAATATCGATCCCCTGGGCGCAGGCTATACTATTATTCAATCAAAGATTGCCATCGGCTCGGGAGGATTCTTTGGTAAGGGTTGGCTATCCGGCACTCAGAGCCAATTGCGTTTCTTGCCAGAGGCGCATACTGATTTTATCTTTGCCACCTTTGTTGAGGAGTGGGGTTTCTTGGGAAGCACGGTAATATTATTGCTCTACTATCTTTTAATCAGGGAGGGGCTAAATATCGCTGCCAGAACCTCTGATAATTTCGGCAGGTTACTTGCCTTAGGCATAGCATTCATGTTAGGGGTACAAGTATTTATTAATATCTCTATGAACCTGGGGCTTGCACCGGTGGTGGGCGTACCTCTTTTTTTAATGAGTTATGGTGGCTCATCCGTAGTAGTGACTTTTATCTCCTTGGGGATTCTGGCTAATATCGATAAAACCAGGACAGTATTTTAACCTTTCAAATATGCCGGATAATATTTTATTAAACATACAGAAGCCCGCGCGTTATATAGGCCAGGAGTGGAATATTCCGAGAAAAGATTTTGCCTTCTCTCCTATAAAGTTTGCCCTTTGCTTCCCGGACTTATATGAAGTAGGGATGAGCAATCTTGGCCTGAGGATTCTTTACGGGATTTTAAATAGCATGCCCGAAGTTTCCTGCGAAAGGTTTTTTAGCCCTGCCAGCGACCTAGAGCAGGCCTTGCTGGCGGGGGGGCAGGAGATCTTCTCTCTTGAGACAGCCAGGCCGTTTGGAGAATTTGATCTTGCGGGTTTTTCTCTGTGCCATGAGCTTAATTTTACTAATGCACTCAATATCCTAAAGTTAGCAGGACTGCCGCTTCTTTCGTCTTTACGCAATCATCTCCATCCTTTAATTATCGCCGGAGGACCATGCGTATTGAATCCCGAACCTATGCATGAGTTCTTTGATTTGTTTGTTATCGGAGAGGCGGAAGAGGTCATCTGCGAGATAATAGATCTCTACTCCCGCTCTAAGGATGGTTTCAGGAGCAATAAAATAAGCAAGGAAGAGTTATTATTGAAACTTTCAGGCATAGAGGGTGTATATGTCCCTTCGTTATATGAGGTTGCTTACGACGATAAGGGGCTGATCAAAGAATTTAAACCTAGAGTTAAAGGGGTAACGCAAAGGGTCAAGAAGCGTTTTATTAGAGAGTTGGATAGCTCATATTTCCCGCAGCAGTGGCTAGTGCCTTATATACAGTTAGTCCATGACCGCG
>VGKF01000155.1 GCA_016867175.1 Candidatus Omnitrophota bacterium
AATAGGGCACAATTAATCCAATCAATGAGCTTAACCCACGATAATTCTTTGCGAAGCATCAGGCAACACATAACATAGACCGCCAGATAAACCTGGGAGGCGGTATATGTCCAGAACGCCGCTATGCTCACCATCACCGATGACAGATAAAGATAAATAACGTTTTGTTTTTTAACGGCTTTGGAGAATAAATAAAAAACTAGGGCGCCGCAGAAAGGAGTTAGAATAACTTCTACGCCTACGCGAGACTGCATAATATGCCAGGGAAAAACGGCAAGTAAAAAAGCGGATAAAAGCGCGGTCCTTTTATCCAACCATTCTTTGACTAATCTATAGACAAGCCATATTGTCAGGGTCCCAAAGATGACTGCGGGTAGCCTCACGATGCCTTCCAAGCTTTTAAGCCAACGGCTTGCAACGGCTACCAATAATGGAAATGGCGAAGGAATCTTGCCGTAAAAACATGAGACCGGAAATTGCGCATATGAAACACAATAATTGTTTCTTAATAAAATTACGCTACGCAGCGTAGTATGCGCTTCGTCGTGATTAATGGGCAGGGCTCCTAACCGGTAAAACCTGATGCAGAAACCTACGGCTAAAATTAGAACTAACCACAGAGAATATACTGAGAACCGTGGTAAGGAAAAACCGTTTTGGATAATAAGCATAGAGACGATGCTTATTGCTACCGGCCAAAAAAGATAACCTCGTAAGGAATGGAAGTTTAAAACAGGAAGAATAAAATCGGCTAAAAAACTAAAGCCGAGAAGAAAAAGGCTTGCAAAAAAAACAGTTTTCTTACCTAAAACCTTATTCATTCCCCTTGACAATCTCTGCTTTTCAAGTATACTTTATTCCTTATAAGGAGTGAATGACTATGTTAAAATTATGCGCTATATGCGGTAAAGGTTCACAAACAGGTAAAAAGGTCACCAGAAAAGGTCAACTAAAGTCTAAGGGCGGAACTGGTTCAAAGATTGCGCGCTCCTGTAAACGCAAGTTCCTCGCCAATCTGCAAAAGATGCGTATACTGGTCAACAACCACCCTAAACAGGTATACGTCTGCACCAGGTGTATCAAAAAAGGCAATATAAAAAGGGCCTGATCTTTACCTAAAGAATATATCCTTAACCTCTAGAATAACCCCTTCTTCTCCCTGCCAGCTGTCTATCTGCGGAGTATAAACCAGGTCAAAATAATCGCTATTCACAAGGCTTTCTTTTAAATTACTCAGGCCAAAACCTATTGCCTCATAAGTATTATTGCCACCGCTAACCCAAAACTTAAGAGTATAGCGGCTCAATACTTGAGGCTCTCCTCTTAATTTAAGATTGCGGGTGTAGAATAATGGCTCGGGGTTGCCCTTACCAAAAGGCTCCAGGGACTCGATCTCTCTCGCTAGGCCTTCTCCCAGATCAGCCAAAGTAAGCTCCATATCAATATCAAGGCTGGGGATGAGGTCTTCCAGTTTCAATCTCTGCTTGGCGAGCTGGTTAATCTTATCTTTAAAATCCTCTATATTATCCTTGGCAATCATAATACCTACGGCATGGCTATGCCCGCCAAATGAACTTAAAGAATCTTTACATTCAAGTAATGCCTGGAAGAGATGGAAGTTTTTTATGGAGCGTCCGGAGCCTTTACAGAGTTCATCGCTAAGTGAGATAAGTATGGTCGGGCGATAAAATCTATCGGCAAGCTTAGAAGCGACTACTCCCAAAACACCTTGGTGCCAATCCTCCTTAGCAATAACTATGATTTTATGCTCTTTAAAATTAACCTCTTTGTCAATTATAGCCTGGGCCTCTTCCAGAATCTTACTTTCCACCTTCTGCCGCTGACGGTTATAACCCTCAACCAGACTAGCCAAGGTTGCTGCTTCCTCCTTCTCCTCACTCATCAGCAGATTTAAGGCTATCTCTGCACTATCCATGCGGCCGCTGGCATTAAGCCGCGGGGCTAATATATAGCTTACGGAGGTAGAACTCATTTTTTTTCCAACTATACCGCTATTCTCCATAAGCGCCTTAAGACCCAGTCTTTTTGTCAGAGAGAGCCTTTGCAGACCCTCTTTGGCAATTATTCGGTTTTCTCCAGTAAGAGGAACGATATCTGCAATAGTCCCTAAAGAGACCAGGTCTAGCTCTTCGGCGAGTACTTCTTTGGCTATAGCCTGAGAGAGTTTATAAGCGACCCCTACGCCTGCCAACTCTCTATATTTATAGCTAGAGCCTTTTAGTTTCGGATTAATAATCGCAGAGGCCCCAGAATTCCCCTCCTGCGACTGTTCATGATGGTCGGTAATAATAACCTCGATATTGTTACGCCTTAATTCATTTATCTCTTGATGGCTATTTGTCCCGCAATCTACGGTAATCAGAAGTTTTACATTTCTTTGTTTCGCTACAGTAACGATATCCTTGCTTAAACCGTAGCCCTCTTTTATCCTGTGCGGTATATAGTGGCTTGCCTTAACGCCCATCCTGTTAAGCGTTCCCTTAAGCAGGGCCAGAGAAGTTATTCCGTCCACATCATAATCACCGAAAAGCATGACTCCTTGACTCTGGCGGTATGCCTTCTCTATAAT
>VGKF01000156.1 GCA_016867175.1 Candidatus Omnitrophota bacterium
GGGCTTTTTCATAAGCCCGCGGAACTTCATACTTTCGCGGCCAGAGGCCGCTCAAGTATTTCATTTAAGATGCGCGGGCTTTTTCATAAGCCCGCGGAACTTCAGGTTCATACTGCATGCTATGGCAAGATTAATTGCGGCGATTAAAGAATCCGGGCTAGCCAGGGCCTTTCCTGCGATATCGAAGGCAGTGCCATGCAAGGGCGAGGTACGCACAAACGGCAGGCCAAGGGTGATGTTCACCCCGCTCTCTGCAGAAGTCAGCTTCAAAGGGATAAGGGCCTGATCGTGATACATGGCTATCGCGCAATCGTATGAGCCTTGCACTGTCCTTGCAATAGCTATATCAGCCGGAAGCGGACCGTATATATTAGGTAGCGATTTTCTTATTATTGATAATGCCGGCCTTATAATCTCATTCTCCTCTCCTCCGATAAGGCCGTTATCAGAGGCATGGGGATTTAAGCCGCAAATAACAATACGCGGCCTATTAATCAAAAACAGATTTTTAAGGGCTTGATGCGTGAGCCTAATGGTTATACATAAGTCTTCTTTCTTTAAGGCGCAAGGAACTCCAGCGATAGGTATATGCCTGGTTACAAGGCTGATCTTTAATCTGTTATTTAGCAGCATCATCGCAAAGTTTTTAGATTGCGTCTGCCTTACCAGGTATTCCGTATGACCTGGAAACTTAAATCCTGCTTTATTTATGGATTCCTTAGAGATAGGCCCTGTCACCAGGCAATCCAGCTCTTTATCTTTGATCAATTCTAAGGCATGCCCCAAATACTCTATCGATGCCCTGCCGTATTCTGCCTTTATCCTGCCAAAACTAAAAATTCGTTGATTAACATTAGCCAGGTCTATAAATTTATGCTTCCCTAAACCGCTGTCTCTAGCCTTAGCCTTTTGAAAGACCCGCTTATCACCTATAATTACAAACCGGGCGTTATCCCTGACTTTCTTGAGGGCGAGCGCGATTATCTCCGGCCCGATCCCTGAGGGATCCCCCATAGTAATACCCACTTTTATTTTACTTATAGGCCTGGGCATATTGTTTTTTTAGATTAATCCTGTATGATTTTAATATAGGAGTTAGACTTGATTTCGCTTAACCACTTGATGAGCGCCTCCTGCGTTTTCTTTTCGGAAAGGAAGGAATAGATCTTGTCTTGCACTTCGGATAATTCCTTAGGCCTAGGCGGGATTATCTTATCTAACTTAAAGATATAGTATTTATCTTCGATTTTTAGCGGCCCTGCCAACTCCCCTAATTTAATTTTAAAGAGGGCATCTGCGACATCTTTCTTTAACTGGGCCTCCACTACCGCATCTAGCCTATCCACAACAAAAGAGTACTCCTTGGACAACTCCTCAAATCCAGCGCCTTTCTTTAGTTTATTAAAAATTTCGCGGGCCTTATACTCCTCTTCCAGCGATACGGATATGAAGTCGCGCTGCTCAGTAAGGTTAAATAGCTGCTGATTTTTCTGGTAGAAATCCGTAACCTCTGCGGGGTTAATGCCTATCTTGCTCTTTACCTTAAACTCGATGATACTATACATCAATATCTGTTCTCTTATCCTGGCCTCTACATCCGCCTGCACCAGGCCCTGATTGCTCAAGGCCTGCTGAAATTCCGCTTCACTAGGGTAGCGCGTCTTTACCTCTGCCACCCTCTGCCTGACTTTTGCCTCATCAATCTTAATCTTGCTCTTCTTGGCCTCCTGCAAGATTATACGGTCTTCGATTAACTTATTCAAAAGGTCTGATTTTAAGGACGCTGTCTTCTCCTCCAGCTCTTTCCCCTGATATTGCTCAGATAGCTGCATACGCGTAAAATTTACAAAGTCATCCAGGTCCTTTTGCGTAATCACGTCGCTATTGACTATGGCTATAATCTTTTCCTGCGCATATAACCGATTCGCAAAAATTAAAAAACCTAAACTAAAAAATACTAAAAAGCAGCATATGATATTTGGCACCCGAGCTTCGCTCAGCGCCAATGCTGCGCGTAAGCGAACCATTGGGATTTTTCTTAGCTTATCCATTTAATACACCTACTTTCTTAAAATTACTAATCGCCTCGCGTAGTAGCCTGCAATAAAGATCAAACCCCACCGCGCAAATAAACCCATGCTGCTGAACCCCTAAGAGATTACCTGCCCCCCTTATTTCCAGGTCCTCCATGGCTATCTTAAAGCCGGAGCCTAAATAAGAATATTCCTGTATGGCGTCGAGCCTTTTTTTAGCATCGCTATCTAAAACCTCATTTTTAGGTATCATGCAATAGGCGTAAGCCGCACGGTCAAACCTTCCTACCCTCCCGCGCAACTGATGTAAATCCGACAATCCAAAACGATGGGCATCATTGATGATAATGGTATTAACGTTAGGTATATCTAATCCGGATTCAATGATCATAGTGCTCACCAGTATATCGATCTTATGTCTTAAAAAATTTAACATGATCTTTTCCAGGAGTTTTGCCGGCATCTGGCCGTGCGCTACTGCCAGGGTAGCCCCCTGCGGCAGGAGTTTTTTTAGTTTATCCTGGATCTCCTCGATATCCTCTATGCGGTTATGTAC
>VGKF01000157.1 GCA_016867175.1 Candidatus Omnitrophota bacterium
TTAGAAGCCGGTATGCTAAAGGAGGTAATAAGACAGCTGAAGCTAGCCCTTTATAAATTAGATGGGCAGATCCTGGTAAGTACCTCCCGCCGGACTCCGGCTGCTATAGAGAGTATAGTCAAGGATGAATTTCTGGGGTTTGCCCCCTGCAGATTCCTAGTTATTGCCAATGAGAAGAACCATCCTGATGCAGTAGGCGGGATCCTGGCTTTAAGCAAGATTGTGGTTATCTCTGCGGAGAGCATCTCTATGGTTTCAGAGGCAGCCAGCAGCGGGCGTTATGTAATAGTTTATAATGCAGGATTATTGAATAAGCGGCATCGTTTATTCATAGAACATCTAAATAAAGCAGGTTATATATACACAAGCGATGTAGATAGTTTGGGGAAGGCCATTGAGGATACCTGGAAGAATAAGCCAACAGTAAAAACCTTGCAAGACAACCAGAGGATTAGAGAGGCAATAGAAACTAGGCTATGAATATATTACAGGTATTGCCAGAATTGCATGTAGGCGGGGTTGAGACAGGGACAGTGGATCTGGCAGGCGCCCTGGTAAAATTAGGGCATAAGGCAGTGGTAGTTTCAGCGGGCGGAGAGCTGGTTAAAGATCTAGAGGCCTGCGGGGCGAGGCATTATCAGCTGCCGGTGCATAAAAAATCGATATTTTCCGTCTTTAAGCTTATCCCGGAGCTTGAGAAAATTATTAAAAAGGAGAATATCGATATAGTGCATGCCCGCTCAAGGGTCCCTGCCTGGATTGCTTATTTTGCCGCGCGACGCAGCGGATGCATATTTATTACTACCTGCCATGGATATTACAAAAAACACCTTTTTAGTTCGGTGATGGGCTGGGGTAAGCGGGTGATTGTTTTGAGCAATGCCATCGGCAGGCATATGATCGATGATTTCTCTGTTCCGCATGAGCGTATAAGGCTGATACCGCGTAGCGTTGACCTGGATAAATTTAAGTTTTTAAGCCCCGAGAAGAAAAGAAAGGAAGAGTTTAACGTAGGTATTATCGGAAGACTTACTCCTATAAAGGGCCACCTGCATTTTATCAAGGCGATGGCCAGGGTCGCCAGGGTAGCCCCGCGGCTTAAAATCTGGATAGTAGGCGATGCCCCGGCCTCAAAGGAAAAATATAAAGAACAGGTGCAAGTTTTAGTCAGAAGGCTTGGGCTTTGGCATTGCACTGAGTTTCTGGGGACACAGCGCGATATACCGCAGATACTTACGCAGTTAGACCTTTTGGTGCTTGCTACCACTACCCAGGAGGCATTCGGCAGGGTAATCATCGAGGCGCAGGCAGCTGGAGTGCCGGTAGTGGCGACGCAAGTCGGAGGCGTAGTAGATATCATTGAGCACGAAAAGACAGGCCTGCTTGTGCCTGCCTCAGACCATAAGAGCATATCTGAGGCAGTAATCAGGATATTTAAAGACAAGGAATTAGCCAGGGGGCTTGCGCATAACGCCTATAAGAAAGTAAAAGAAAAATATAACATACAGCTTATGGTCGAGAATACCCTGGGTGTCTATAAGGAGGCACTGAATAATTTTAATATACTGGTTATCAAATTCAGCTCCCTTGGGGATGTTATTCTTTCTACTGCTGCCATAAAAGCGATAAGAGAGAAGTTCGCTCGGCCTAATTATAAACTAACTTTTCTGGTGGGGGAGTCTTCCAAGGAAGTCCTTTTAAGGTGCCCTTATATAGACGAATTGCTAGTCTGTGATTTTAAAAATAAGAATAAAGGTTTCTTTGCGTTCTTCGGGCTCGCCCGTACGTTAAGGAAGCAAAATTTTGATATGGTGATTGACCTGCAGAATAACCGCAGGAGCCACATCCTTTCCAGTCTCTCTTTTTCGCTTAACCGTTACGGCTACGATAACGGGAAGCTCGGTTTTCTACTTAACCACCGCATAAAAGACGATTTGCCGGCGATGAATCCCCTCACCCATCAGTTCAGGATATTAAAGATGCTGGGCATAGAATTGAAGGAGCCTCTTTTAAGTCTATGGCCGACAGAAGAAGACGAAAAATATATAAGAGAGTTACTTAGCGACCAGTGGTTAAGTGCCGCTCAGGCGATAGTGGGTATAAATATCAGTGCCAGCCCAAGATGGCTGACCAAGAACTGGCCTCTAGCTCATATTGCCAGGCTCTGCGAGGAACTTTCTAGCAAACAGATGCGTATTGTGCTCACTGGTACGCACAGGGACTTAGCGCTTGCTGAACGCTTAAGCGGGATGCTTAAAAATATAAAACCCATAAATGCCTGCGGCAAGACCACGGTTAATCAGCTGGCCAGCCTTATTAAAAGATGCAGCGTATACATCTCTCCTGATTCGGCATCTTTGCATATTGCCTCCAGTATGCAGGTGCCCTTTATTGCTCTGTTTGGCCCGACCGACTATCGCCGGCATCTTTTTCCTAATAAGAAATACCTGGTGCTCAATAAAGATCTGGATTGCAGCCCTTGTTATAAATCAAAATGTAAGTCTGCCCGCTGTATGGAATTGATAAAGCCGCAGGAGGTCTTGGAGG
>VGKF01000158.1 GCA_016867175.1 Candidatus Omnitrophota bacterium
GTATTAGAGCATTACATCCAAGATAATTACGGTATTACAGTAAGCATGAAGGGGCATTCCGGATATATGGATAAAGTGCGCACCAGCTCAACTAGCGTCAATATACCGGCGTATATACTTTCTGCCCCGGGAGAATATCTGACTCGGGTAGGCTCTATGGATATAAACCAGTGTTGGGTTTTTCTGCTTGATGATGAAACTTCTTGGGGGACGACCAATCTATCCGCTACCTATGTATTAAGGATGGAGATGGGTTTTGCCTGGCAGAGGATCTTATCAGGAGTGGTGCACGGCAAGTTTGCCCAAGGATTAGAGCCTTTTAAGAGTGGCTTAAGTGAAGAAGAGATCCTGGCTGCAATAAAAGAGGGCACAGATCTAGAGCCTAATCCGGAATATACCAATGACCAGAAGAAACTGATGCCGACACGCCTGATAGTAGCTACAAAATCAGTAGCAAAGGCCTTAGCCCTTCCGGAAGCGCAACAGGTCTCCATCGGCCCCTTGATTAGTTACGCGGTTAAGCACGTTATCGGTAATACTTCAAAAGGCAATATGTTTACCAACTTCCTGAAGCGTTTTACGCGTTTTGACCGTGATCCCGCGCGCCGTTTCCCCGGGGCCTCTCCTGATGAAGCTATTGCAGAACAGGAAAGGATAAGCGCTCGCTGGGAGGGCGGGGATTTACGTATCGTGGACCTAAAAGAGCCGCTGCTTAAGCTCGATCCTGTAATACAGTTATTGAATAGGATGTTAGGCGAGAGATTCCAGGCATATCTGGATTATATAGCTAAAACAGGAAGGACCCGCGCCGGCCCTTCAGATAAGGTGCACAGTTCATTTATCCCTGCCAAAGGCCTCTTCCTTAATCAGGCTGATTTAAATGATCCCCTTCAGCTTCTCCTTGATATTGTCCATGAATACGGCGCTTATCTTAATCTCCCGGATGAAATTAACAGCTCTATATTAGAAGGCCTAGTCTGGCTCTTGGTAAAAAATCTCCCTTGGCAGGAGCATATAGAAAAGAGCAGGGATGAACTGGAGGCACTGCTTAAGGAAAGATGGGGGTTTGGGAAACCAGAGATAGAAGAGCTAGCCGCTGTTTTATATCCTCTTGAGTTTTCCTCTCAGGAAAAGGGGAATATCACCCTGATAAGGGCGATGGGGATCCTGCCCGTAGTTTTAAATTTTTATGGCAGCAATAGCTTGCCCTCGGGCTTGAGTTATTGGCGATATTCCCTGCTCAATTTATTTAATTTTGAACAAATAATAGAAGAGAGTGCCGATAATGTAAAGGAGGCCGGAGGTAGTTTTTCAATAGAAGAGAAACAGCTTATTAGCTGGGGGCGTATTGCTGCCTTGTTGTGTTTGCTTGAGCCTATCTGGACAGAGGCATCCGGGGTTTTACAGTCGATTTTCGCTGCAGAAGATACAAAGAAAATTGCCTTGTTAGTTACGGGGATATGGAGGATCAGAGAATTACCTTATAACCCTCCGCAGGCAAAAGAGGGGCAGGGCATCGCATCCAACCAGATGGAGAAGCTGATCCGCTTAGCGCATATAGAAAACGAGCCGAATGTTTTGATCCTACTCCTTGCCTTCTCTGGAATAGAGACAAGCCTGGATATTTTCGATATGTTGATCTCTGAAACAGAGGAGAATTATTTTGAAACGCTGCAGTATCTCTTAAAAGAAATTAATGAAGTATACGCGCTCCTGGCAGACCGCATACTCTTGGGGGGCCTGGCATCTCGCCTCAGGGATAAAATTTACTACCTGACATACAGGCAGAATTACAATAAGGCCCGCGAAGCAATAGCAAGATTCTTAACCTTAGGCGACTACTATCGAGATGGGAAGATGACCGTAGATATTATAGTAGGGTTATTAAAGGAGAGGTTCAAGGAATTAGGAATCCATTATATCAGCGTTAACGGCAGGCTAAAAGATATATCAGCGATACTAAAAAAGATTATAAATAGGCGGGGATTAATCCAGGATTACGGTATAGATGATCTTATCTCGCAGGTTAGTTTAGAAAAGATAGGGGATTATTTTTCCTTCCGCATCGTATTAAAAGATGCCGCGGATATAGAGTTGGCCAAGGATGCAGTCCAGAACATACTTTCGGAAATTTCGGTACCATGGATAGCGAAAAAAGAAGAAAAGATGCGTCCGCAGCATCCATATCACGCCTGGCATATTGATTTTAAAGATGCCCACCACAGGGCTTATGAGGTAGTTATCTTGCCCACGCTATTAGATTCAAGGATAGAGCGCTCCGGAGAGGGAGCTCGCTGGGTATTTATTGCTCAAAAAGAGAGGTCTCTAAGAGGGCAGCTTTTCTTAGCGGATGCGGTTGAGCCAGGAGGGAATATATTCACCGACTTCGTATTTCTGTGGCGTTCCTTTGAAGATTATGTCTATCCCTCGGTAGCAATTCCCCTTGAGACTAAAGAGCGGAATGGCAGGGTTATAGATTATGCCTGGGCAGTAAAAGTCAAGAAAGGAG
>VGKF01000159.1 GCA_016867175.1 Candidatus Omnitrophota bacterium
TATGCAACTCGGGGTTGATTATCTCTATGGTATCATCCGCATCTATATCCTTAGCCGTTACCGCACCCTTACTATCCTTTTTTATATAGATCGTCTTTGGGATTTTAGAATGCGAATTCAGGATAAGGCTCTTGATATTGAGGATGATTTCAGTAACATCCTCTAAGATCCCCGGGATAGTAGCAAACTCGTGCTGCACCCCTGCAATTTTTACCGAAGTTACGGCGCTGCCTTCGATAGAAGAAAGCAGGACTCTGCGCAGGCTATTCCCTAGAGTCACGCCATAGCCTCTCTCAAAAGGGGCTGCGGAAAACTTACCGTAGGTGTTAGTGTAGGTAGCCTCTTCGCACTCTAGCCTTTTCGGTAGTTGAAAATCTCTCCATTTTATACCCATTTTTTTCTGCTCCTTGTTATATTAAAGTGCGGATTATTTTGAGTACAACTCTACGATCAACTGCTCTTGGATCTGACTTGATATATCTTGTTTTTCCGGGAGCCTTAAGACCTTTGCCTTAAATTCCGTCGCATTAAATTCAAGCCAGGTAGGGACACTCCTATCTTTGGTCATCTCCATATTTTCCTTCATCCTCTTAGCTGCCTTCTCTGTAGATTTTACCGTCACCAGGTCATCTTTATCTACTAGAAAAGAGGGGATGTTCACGCGTTTAGAATTTACAAAGATAAAATTATGGCGCACTATTTGCCTGGCCTGCGCCCTAGATGAAGCCAACCCCATCCTAAATACGACGTTATCCAATCTTCTCTCCAATAACTGCAGGAGCACCTTTCCGGTTACGCCTTTAGTATGGGAGGCGATTTCAAAATATTTACGAAACTGCCTCTCTAAAACTCCGTATATCCTCTTTACTTTTTGTTTCTCTCTTAGCTGCAGGCCATAGTTAGAAAGCTTTGTCTTCCTGGCTGAGCCGTGCTGACCGGGGGCAAAGGCACGCTTAGTTATAGCGCATTTTTGAGTATTGCATCTTGACCCTTTCAGAAAGAGCTTTTCTCCTTCGCGCCGGCAGAGCCTACAAACAGCGTCAATATAGCGAGCCATCTATTTACACTCTCCTTTTCTTTTTAGGACGACAACCGTTATGCGGAATAGGAGTCACGTCTCTTATAGAAGTTACGGCCAGGCCCGCTGCCTGCAGAGCCCTGATCGCAGACTCGCGGCCAAAACCCGGACCTTTTACATATACCTCTACGTCTTTAATCCCTATCTCTTTTGCCTTTCTAGCCGCATCCGTTGCTGCTACCTGCGCGGCAAAAGGCGTGGATTTTTTTGATCCGCCGTAACCGACGATACCCGGGGCAGACCAGACTAAGGCATTACCCTGCTTATCGGTTATAGTAATTATGGTATTATTGAAGCTTGCCTGTATGTGGGCAATCCCAGAGGTTATACCCTTTGCAATCTTTTTCTTTTTCAACTTCTCTTTCGTGGGCATTGAATTGATCCTCCCTGCTTATCCTTTACAGGCTATCTCTCGGTTATCCTGTAAAGGATAAATTCGGCCTTATAAGTTACGTCGCTTATTATCAATATAAGGCTCCATAACTTATGGCCTCATTTATTTAGCCGGCGCTGCCTTCTTTTCGTCGGACTTCTTGATAATCGCCATACCGCCCCTGCGCGGACCTTTTCTGGTCCTGGCATTGGTGCGCGTGCGCTGGCCTCTGGCCGGAAGCCCTTTTTTATGGCGCGAGCCGCGGTAGGAGCCTATATCCATCAATCTCTTTATATTCTGAGAGATATCCCTGCGCAAATCACCCTCTACTTTATATCCGCCCTTTTGCAAGAGGTTAGTTATGCGGGATACCTCTTCTTCCGTAAGGTCCTTGGCGCTCTTATTGGGGTCGATCCCCGTCTCTTTTAAGATCTTATTAGACGTAAACCTGCCTACGCCGTAAAGATAGCACAAGGCAATCTCTATTCTTTTCTCTTTGGGTATATCTATACCTATGATCCTGGGCACTACAGACCTCCTTTAATGAGTCCCGCCGCATTCTTGCATTCTGCAAGAATGCAAGAGGCGGGACGAATTAATCCCTAAAGCTCGCGAGAAAATTTTGGAGCGTAGCGACACAAATTTTTGAGCGTTTAGCTATCCGGGTCATCGTTTATCCCTGGCGCTGCTTATGCTTAGGGTTAGTGCAGATCACGCGTATCACGCCGCGCCTTTTAATGACCTTGCACCTGTCGCAAATTTTTCTTACCGAAGCCTTTACTTTCACTACTTCACCCTAAATGTTATCCTTCCGCGATTTAAATCGTAAGGGGAGAGTTCAAGCTTTACTTTATCCCCCGGCAATATTCTGATAAAATTCATGCGCATCTTTCCTGAAACATGCGCCAATACTATATGGCCATTCTCCAGCTCCACCCGGAACATTGCGTTAGGCAATGTCTCAACTACCTTGCCTTCTGTTTCTATCAGGTCTTCTTTGGGCATGCCTTTTATTAGTTTGTTAAAATCTGCGGCCCGTCCTGCGTAATC
>VGKF01000160.1 GCA_016867175.1 Candidatus Omnitrophota bacterium
ATTCTAAGAGATATTAGAATGCTTGTCAAGGGGCATCGCTTAAATCTCTTGATTTAGGGAAGGCAGAGGGTATAATAAAGACCTTCTTATATAAAATGAAAGCTACCGTAATCCTGACAAACGCCGGCTGCCTACTACCCCTGTTGATAATACTAAACCTCTTCTTTGGCTGGATCTTCTTAGAGGCGCGTTACTGGCTTCTGCTTGAGGCGGTTTTAGTGCTAATCTTTATCTTGAACAGTTATATTATGGCGCGCAGGCTATTGCGCAGCCCCAGGCGTAATAGTTCAGTTATAGATGTAGAAGGAGAGATAGTTGAGGATAAGTAAAAAAGGGGCCGTTTCCTTTTTTTGCGGCGGCTTTTTCGGTTGACTTTTTAAGAAATAATGTTAACATGCTTTGACGCTTTGACAGAACAATGAACTATGGAGGGTAAAAAAAATGGCTGGTTTTGACCTGTTAATATTGGCTCCCGTAGGTTCTATTGCTGCGCTTATGTTTGTGGCATACTTAGCATTTTCTATCCTTAAAAAGGACGAAGGCAATGATGAGATGAAAGAGATCGCCCGCGCGGTCAGGGTCGGCGCATGGGCATACCTAAAGAGGCAATATCTGGTGGTATCCCTGTTTTTTATCGCGGTCTTTTTCATACTGCTCGCCTTGGCATTGAATAACTACCTGGTTATCTTTGTGCCTTTCGCCTTTCTGACCGGAGGCTTCTTTTCTGCCCTCTCAGGTTTTATCGGGATGAATATTGCCACCCAATCTTCAAATCGGACCGCAGCTGCTGCTATGAAGAGCCTAAACTCAGGGCTGCGCGTAGCATTCTCAAGCGGCGCGGTTATGGGCCTGACAGTAGTAGGTTTGGGCCTCTTAGATTTGAGTATCTGGTATTATTTCCTTAACTGGTATTACTCAACCCACGCTACTCCACTCGGGGTTGATAAAATTACCGCTATTACTTCCACCATACTTTGTTTTGGTATGGGCCCCAGCTTTCAAGCGCTCTTTGCCAGGGTGGGCGGCGGAATCTTTACCAAGGCTGCGGATGTAGGCGCTGACCTGGTAGGTAAGATTGAAGCAGGCATGCCTGAAGATGACCCGCGTAACCCAGCGGTTATTGCGGATAATGTGGGTGACAATGTAGGCGATGTTGCGGGTATGGGCGCTGACCTTTATGAATCCTACGTAGGTTCGATTGTAGCTACCTCTGCCTTGGGCGTGGCTGCCGGATTAGGGCTTGCCGGAGTAACCGTGCCTATGGTTATGGCAGCGGTAGGGGTGTTAGCTTCGGTCTTGGGGACCTTCTTCGTTAAGAGCAGGGAGGAGGCCAGCCAGAAAGTATTATTAGCTGCCTTAAGAAAAGGAGTATTCGTCAGCTCCATATTGGTAGCGGTAGCGTCTTATTTTCTAGTAAGGGCTACTTTAGGGGTCGAGCACCTAGGAATTTATTGGTCGGTGCTCTCCGGCTTAGTTGCCGGCGTATTGATCGGCCTGTGCACTGAATATTATACCTCCAGTGGTTTTAAGCCTGCGCGCTCTATAGCTGATGCAGCCCAGACCGGGCCTGCCACAGTGGTCATTACAGGGATATCCGTAGGCATGATGTCTACTGCAATGCCTGTCGTAATTGTAGGTATCGCGATATTGCTAAGTTTCTTTTTATCCGGAGGAGCAACAAACTTTAATGCCGGGCTTTACGGCATAGGTATCTCTGCCGTAGGCATGCTTTCTACTCTAGGGATTACTTTGGCTACTGATGCCTATGGCCCGGTTGCGGATAATGCCGGAGGCAATGCAGAAATGTCGCGTTTACCTGCCGAGGTAAGAAAAAGGACTGATGCCCTGGATTCTCTCGGTAATACTACTGCAGCTACAGGCAAAGGCTTTGCCATTGGCTCAGCTGCCCTCACTGCCCTGGCGCTCATCGCTGCTTTTAAAGACCGGGTCTCTTTATTCGGCAAGGAGATGGATTTGAGCCTGATGAATCCGAATGTCCTGGTCGGTTTGTTTATCGGCGGGATGCTGCCGTTTTTCTTCTGTTCTCTTACTATGCGCGCAGTGGGCAGGGCAGCAGGTAAGATTGTAGTCGAGGTACGCCGGCAATTTAAGGAGATTATCGGGCTTATAGAGGGTAAGGCCAAGCCTGATTGCGCAAAGTGCGTAACTATTGCCACTGCAGCTGCGCAAAAAGAGATGATTGCGCCCGCGCTTTTGGCGATTATCGCTCCTTTGGCCGTAGGTATTTTGATCGGGATAGAAGCTGAGGTAGGCATGTTGACCGGGGCAACTATTACCGGTTTTGTTCTGGCGGTTATGATGGCAAATTCCGGAGGAGCCTGGGATAATGCCAAGAAATATATAGAGGAAGGCAACTACGGCGGAAAGGGCTCGCCAGCCCACAAAGCAGGAGTAGTAGGCGATACTGTGGGAGATCCTTTTAAGGATACTTCCGGGCCAAGCCTCAATATCCTGATTAAACTTATGTCCACGGT
>VGKF01000161.1 GCA_016867175.1 Candidatus Omnitrophota bacterium
AGGGATACCGACTTTCTTAACGTCAATTAGGAAAGTCGGGGCGGACAGATTTGAACTGTCGACCTCTTGAACCCCATTCAAGCGCTCTAGCCAAACTGAGCCACGCCCCGTTTTGTATCATTAACTATCGCTTGCCAAAACGGCACTCAATGTTACGGCTATTAAAGATATAAACATTGAGTGCCTGCTATAACCTTTCTTGCATCGTGGCGAAATCCTTGAGCTTTTACAAGGATGAGCCACGCCCCGTCTTTTGCTATGGTTTTTAGCGTTGAGCAAAAGACGGTACCAAATATTCTAGCTATTACAAATAAGAATATTTGGTACCTGCTATCAGAGATAGCAATTATTTGCTCCTATTCCTCCCTCTTCGCCCTTCCCATCAAATCTTTGACTGCGCCAAGAGGAGATTTATTCTTATAAATAACATTGTAAACTTCCCTCACTATCGGCATCTGAACTTTATATTTCAGGCTCAAATTATACGCTGATTTTGCAGTAGGCAGGCCTTCGGCAATCCCTGCCTGCCGGCAGGCAGGCATTTGCATACGGTTTTTAATCTGATGTACAGACATGCCTTTACCGATCTGTTCTCCTACAAATCTATTCCTGCTATAAGGACTGATGCATGTAGTTACTAAATCTCCTAATCCGCTTATACCGCTAAAGGTGCTGCTCCTTGCGCCCATAGCTTCTCCTAATCTGGACATTTCAGCCAAACCGCGCGAAAGAAGCGCTGCTTTAGTATTGGTTCCAAAACCCAGGCCATCGGATATACCGCAGGCAATAGCGATAATATTTTTAAAGCTCCCGCCTAATTCTACGCCTATCACGTCATCATTAGTATAAAGCCTGAACCTATCGGAGATAAAGATGCCTTGCAGATATTCTCTTATAGCCTTATTTTTAGAAGCAACCACTGCGGTAGTAGGAATACCCGATGCTACCTCATGGGCTATGGTGGGGCCTGAGAGTACTGCAAACTTGATATTTCCCAGCTCCTCACATATCACCTCTGACATACGCTTGAGAGAACCTATCTCTATCCCCTTGGTAACGCTAAGGTATATGGCCTTCCTAGGATAGTCCAGCCTTTTTACTTTTTTTAATACGCTGCGCAGATACTGCGAAGGCACAGCCAAAATTATCAAGCCTGCACTACAAAGTACACTGTCTAAGTCATGCGTTATGATTATATCTTTCGGTATTTTAATCTTCGGCAAGAACTTAGTATTTACCCTTTTCTTATCCAGATACTTAGAGTACCCGGCAAAGGCCCCCCAGAGACTTACCTTAAAGCCTTTTTTAGAAAGCAAAATCGCCAGGGTGGTACCCCAGCCGCCATCGCCTAAAATAAGAATTTCAGGTTTTTTCATCCTGTCTTTTATTTATGGGAAAGTGCTTCTCTATACATTCGCTTTCAATCTTTATTTTTTCTTCCCGGGTAATAAAATGGATCCCCACTCTATAGGTATTATCATCTTTTAACTCCACCCTCACCACCTTTCCTATGATACCGTTCTGATAAACCAGGCTGCTTTTTTCTATATCCTGACAGATATTTAAGGTATCCCGGTCAAATACAAGCCATAATATATCCTCCGGCTCTACCTTTTGTTTTATGGTGCACAAAAGCCCGGTCTTACTCACATTAGAAGTATAACCCTGCAGCAATTTAGTGATAGTCTCTTTCTTGCAGACTTTATAATCCAGCGGGGTTACATAATCCAGCCTCATAAACTGCCTACGCTCTGGCCCGATATAATGCTCATCCATAGCTACTCCTTAACGTAACGCTAGGGGGCTAGTTTTATTAGTGCGCAGCTTTGCCAGCTCCCAACTGTATTCGTATAAATGTAAGCCCTTGCTTACGGCAATAATCTCACCGTCGGCTACACCGATCTCATCAGCCATATATTGTTTTACTAATTGCAGGCCGCCGAGGTTAGAGGGAAAGCCTCCCCATAAATCCCAAGAACGGAAATAAAGTATAAAATGCAGCTTACCGTAACGCACCCTGGTATCTATTAATCGTAGGCATGGCGGATCAGCCAATTTTATATCTGAGGGCATGCCGATCTCCATAATCGCCTGGTTGGTGCCAAACCCCTGCTCTTTATAAATCCGGATAACCTCTTGCACCTGATTGACGTTAAGGGGCATCTCCCTGGTCATCTCTTTGCCGTTAATATTCTCTTTTATCTTAACCCTGGGCTCAACCAGCCTCTCTCCGTAAGTATAGTCTTCGGTCTCTGTTTTTGTGCCGGTAAGCAAGTAGCTTAGATATCCCTGTATATAATCCATATCCGTAGGCGAAGGTATGCTCATGCCTTCCGGGATTATAGGAATAATCTGGTGCGCGGGTTTTTTAACTTTTACCACCGCAAAATCAAATTCAAGGCGACGCTGGCCTTCATAGCTGCCGCGGGTAATAGTATAGACATGGCCTTTATCCAGAATCTCAGCCAGGGTCTGAAACCAGGC
>VGKF01000162.1 GCA_016867175.1 Candidatus Omnitrophota bacterium
GAAGGCCAGACTTTACAACCAAGGATTAAAGGAAGACAGAAGCCGGAGGGAACCTATGGCGGCTCAGGTGCAGGAATCAATGAAATGAGAAAAAATGGCGTGGAGGTAGAGGCAAGGCCTGTGGTTATGGCAGGCGGAACCCGCATCGGTACTGATTTTGAGATTAATTATAGATATGCTACCCATAACTTTACCGCTATTACTCAGCTTTTAGCCGGTATTATCTCTCTAGTAATATTCAAGCTTAGAGTTGCCAAGGGTTTCTTCAGGGCATTCGCTTTAGCCTATAAGGCAGCCTGCTTTAAGCTTGCCAAGCAGAATGGCATAAGGGGAGCTCCGGTAGTAAGACATATCCTGGCATTCTTCTATCCCCTCGCCAATAGCCGCTCTAAGAGAACCGAAGATTACGGAATCGAACTCAACACACAGATAGATCTCCATGAACAAGGCAAAACCGAAATTGAAGGCCTAAGGCTTCAATTCAAAGGCTTTATCCAAGCGCAGACTCCTACCGTGGCAGGGAAGAGTGCGCTTATTAATAAAGGCGACCAGCAGTCCCTCACCTCAGGGATGACCCCTGCTGGCGCCTTTATTAAGAAAAATGGCAGGGCAATAATTTGTGTTGTAGTGCCGGCATTAGTTATTATCTTCGGCTTAGCCTTACCGCAGCTTTTAATATTATTAGGGGCAGGCGCTGTTTCTTTCATAGGGGTAACGCAGATAGCAGCTGTTGGAGGAGTTCTTATTACTGTGCCGACCCTCTTTGGCTCTACAATTACAGCATCTGCATTGATTGCAGTGGTACTGATTGCAGGGATAGCCTGGTTAGTTATTACCTTACGCTCTATCCGCAACCAAAATTCAAGCTTAACTCCTGGCACAAGCATGAGGGGTAAATCTACAGCAGAAAAGCTCACCCTTAGATATGATTCTTCCCATGATTACGCCTCTCAGTCCAGATACAGCTCCGGGAAATTCAGCTTAAAGGATAATTTTAACTGGCTGTCAAGGCATAAAGTAGTAGCTATTATATTATTGGTAGTAGTTGCGGCAACTGCTTATATTCTCTTCCCGGTTTGGTATGCAGCTTTGGTAGGGGTAATTATAAGCCAGTTCTTGCCTTACCTGGTTTCTCTATTCGGCAAGTTCTTTATCGATAAGCCGCTAGCGAATGCCGGTAAATCCACTTTTGTCAGAGACGCGAAAAATGGCCAGGCGATGGATAAGAGTGGCGTAATGAAGGCATACGATAATGCCGCCAGGGTAGATTATTTCCAGTCCTGCTATGATAATGCCAGCTGGTTAGGCAAGAGATACTATGAATTCCAGGCCTTTGTTTTTACAGCCACTGTGCGTATGCCTATTTTAATGGGCATCCTGCAGTTTGCCATAACCAGGGCCCTCTTTGCCATTATTGGTCTGTGCGTTGCTGATGTCGCTATTGCGCTCCTATCATCTGTAGGGTTTACATTCTTAAGTTCTTCCATATTTGATCTTATGGGCGGGTTAGTCGCCGTAGAGAATATCTTTAATTTCTTTAACCTGCCCTATACAGTGGCAGGGTTAACTAGAATAATGTTTATGACTATTTCGCTGTCATTCCTAAATAAGGCCGGTATTGAAGATGCCCTGCGCCAGGCGCTCTTTGGATTAAAGAATGGAAGAAATGATAAAGCAGTAGCTAAAAGCATGGTTGATATAGACAGCCTTTATTTCACTCTCGATAAGAAAACCGATAAGGCAGGGCTCAATCAAATAGCCAGGGCCTTGAGCTTAGGCATATTGGGCAATCTCTTTAGCGGCATGTTAGGAAAGACACAGGCCTTAAGAGAAAAACTAGAAGATTTAAATATTGATATTCCTGTATCTTCTAAGGGAGAAAAGTTCCTGGCCTTCTTACGTTACCGCTTGCTCGCCTCTGCCTTAACCTTTACTTATATAATCCTGCAGCCGGTAGCCTCCTTGTTCTTAATCCCTGGCTACATCATAGCTTCTTTCAGTAAGGGTGCCAGAGAGAATCCTTATTTCAGCCTCTTTTTATCCACCGGGAAGAATTTTATAACCGGCTTCTTCTCGATGTGGGTTATCGGAGGAGAGATGGGGATAGTCATGAAGCTAGGAACATTATTGCCTGTAGCAGTTATTCCGATGCTTGCCCTGGAAGGAAATACCGGAGCTATCTCCTGGGGCTCTCAGATGCTCGGCTTCCTGCAGAACTTAACCGGCTTTAACCCAGGACAGCAGATATACCAGATATTAGGAGGCGAGGGTTATCTGGAGGATAGAACCATGTTGATTAACCTTGCCACTCAGGGCTTAGTTGACCCCAGGATAGCTGAGTTGATACTTGAGCATTCGGATGAGTTAGCGCAGGGAGATCTGGCTGCGGATAGAGCGCTTGAAGAAATATTGAATGAGGCAGTCCCGGGCGCAGTAGCG
>VGKF01000163.1 GCA_016867175.1 Candidatus Omnitrophota bacterium
TTTTAAATGTAAAGCATCCGGAATATAAGTAAGTCCAAGTAAGTCAAAAATCGCTTATCCACAGGAAAATCCCAACATAATGTAACTTATTACTACACAACATGTTAAATACAATTCTTGCTGTATGCCCAAGTTAACATAAGATATATTATAGGAAGTTGAGCACAAAAGGAACTTTAGGCTATTTTGGGTTTATAAGGCAATATGAACCTCCTTGGATGCGGATTATATTGCCTTTTACCAGGGCTTGGGCTATTGCTTTATGCGCCTTCTTAATGATCCGGCTAAAGGTCTGCTGGGATATTTGCATGGATTTGGCTGCTTCTTTTTGGGTCAGGCCTTTAAAATCTGCCAGTCGTAGAGCCTCAAATTGGTCCATATTCAGGGTAATTTCATCAGGCCTTCCGGGCTTCCCCCTTGGGCTAAACTGGCTTATCCTGGGATCAGCTCTAATTATGCGGTATTTCTTAGGTCTTCCTCGGGGCCTCATTTTACTTAAACTTACTTACTTTTAACGCCCGGGTTATTTTGAGTACTTACTCGTAAATAGCTTATTTGAAAGGCCTGCTTAAGGTTAGCTTAAAGCAGGCCGGTAATACTATTTCTTAATAGGAAAATTCAGCTCTGGAGAATCCTGTTCTTTGATAAAACTTGAAGGCTCTGACCGGCTAAAAGGGCAACCTTTATAGAGAAATTTAGCCTTTAAAAGAAGGTTAGCTGCCAAGGTCAGGCCAGCAAAAACTACTAAAAATGTGCTTATAATCAGGCCTATTTTTCTTACCCCTCCCCCCTCCTTTTTGGCCTTTAAAAGGACAATATAGCCCAGGCCTAAGACTAGCAGCCAGAGAGCTTCATTTGGACTAGCGCAAAAGTACATTATAAACCTCCCTTAAATCTCATTATCCTTGACTAGTTTACGGTAATACTCTACACACTTATGGCAGGTTTTGCTCTTCTCGTGCCATTCAGGGTGGTCGCGCAAGATAAGCCCTAAAAGATACTCCTCAGCTTTGATATGCGCTATACTTACAAAATCATCAATATCACGGTCGCAGATCTGGCATTTGTACTTCATATTTTATACACCGTATCATGCTGGCGCACGCGCGAATCTACCAAAAGGCCTATCTCATCGCCCTTTTTAGCGCTAGCTACCGGTACGCGGTCTATCTGCAGCGAATCCGCAGCCTGTTTAAAATCAGTGGTGTGGCCTTTAACCCTGATCATATCTCCTGTGTTTAGGGGCGCCTTTAACTTTATTACTGCTGCGCGCACCTTGGGGAAGTAATGGGTAATAGCGCCTATAACAGTCCCTTCTATCTTCTTGATGGGCTTCTTTTTAAGAGCCGGTTTCTTTTTAAGAACGGCCTTTTTTCTTGGTACCCTTTTCTTTAAGGGCCTTCTTTTACTGGCCTTCTTTTTAAGCACCCTCTTTTTGAGGGCCTTCTTAGTAGCCCTCTTTTTTGTTGCTGCTTTCTTTTTTTTCTTAGCAGGCATGCCTCCTCCTTTCTTGTAGCTAAAACTTCTCCCAATGCAGGAGCTCTTTTAAAGGCCTTTTTGGCGGGGTCCTGGCAGGCGTATCAGTATAGCCTAAGGGTATAAGGCTGACTAATTTCATATCAATAGGTGCCCCCAAAAGCTGCCTTATTTTATCATTATAATCTTTCTTATCCCCGGCAACCCAACAGCTACCCAGGCCTAAGTCCTGCGCGGCAATAAGTATATTCTCGGTAGCAGCGCAGCCATCCTCCAGGTAATATTTACTGTCTTTACAGAATACCGCGATGCAGGCAGTGGCATTAGAGATAAACTTCCCATGGTCAGCTAAAGAAGCAACAACCCCGAGGGTTTCTTTATTGGTGATTACCACAAACTCCCAGGGTTGGATATTTATGGCTGAAGGCGCAAGCCTGGCTGCCTCTATAATCTGCGTGACTAGTTTTTTAGGGATTGATTTTGATTTAAAGATGCGGCAACTGCGGCGGTTTTTCAATGCTTCCTGGGTCTGCATAGCATCCCCTCTTACTATAAAACTATACTATCTGCTGCCTTTGAGATTAGCGGTATGCGCGAGTAGTTGCCGTTTAAGCTATTGACTATCCCCCATAAAGAGGCTAGCAAAAAGAATAAAATCCCGAAAACCCTGATCAGCCAACCCAAAAGCGGGATCATGGAGAGTATAAAAGCCACTACCTCGAATACAAAAAGCAAAAGGCCCTGCTTAGCATGATGGATGACGAATTTGTTCTCTTTCTTTAAGATCAGGCTGACCACGCATAAGAAACTTATATAAGAGATTGCTGCAAAAAACTTGCCCTCTTTTACCTCTTGGCTGACTTTATCTTCCTGTACCTGGCCCATTATCGGTCCATTATACCTTAATCAAAGAATCCATCTGTCCAAAGGGATTAAGTT
>VGKF01000164.1 GCA_016867175.1 Candidatus Omnitrophota bacterium
TCCTGCCAGGATTTCCAATAGAGTAAATATTGCCGGTATTCCTCCTCTTTGCTAAGCTTTGGCTTTTGGTATTCCTGAGGAGCCAGGACCATCTCTTCCCGGTGGAGGTCTTCTTTTTTTGATTTACGGGTAAATTTACGCACAAAGGCCTCGCAACCTAAGAAACTGACTAAAAGCAAATAAATAGTAACCGCTAAGGCAATTTGGGATTTGGGGTTTGGGATTCGGGATTTCATCTTAACATCTCCTTGAATTTGTCCTCATCGATAATACTGACACCCAGAGACCTGGCCTTTTCATATTTAGAGCCAGGGTTTTCTCCTAATACTAAAAAGTCAGTCTTTTTACTTACGCTAGAAGATACAGTCCCTGCGTTTTTACGTACAAGATCCTCTGCCTGCTTTCGGCTGTAACTTTTCAGCTCTCCGGTAAAAACTACTGCCTTGCCTGTCAGGGGGGTAATTTTTAGAGGAGCAATCTCTTCCTTTAGATTCAGGCCAAGCCTGGCAAACTCCCTAATCAATTCTTTAGTCTGGCGCTGTAAAAAGTAAGAAATGATTGACTCTGCTATTACCGGACCAATCTCGTATATCGCATCCAGGCTTTCTTTTTTTACCGAGAGCAGATTATCCATATTGCGAAATTCTCTGGCCAGGACATATGCTACTTTTTCTCCCACGTGGCGTATGCCTAAAGCAAAGATAAGCCTGGAGAGGGGTTGATCTTTACTTTTTTCTATACCGGAAAGGAGGTTATTTGCTTTTTTTTCTTTAAATAATTCTAAGCTCAATAAATCCTTGGCTTTTAATTTATATATATCTGCCACATTAGAGACTAATCTTAAGCTTACCAGCTGATTTACTACAATCTCGCCCATCCCTTCTATATCCATGGCTGAACGAGAGGCAAAATGCAGAATACTCCTCTCTAACTGCGCCGGACATAAAGGATTAATGCAGCGATAAGCTACATCTTCTTCTTTCTCTTTTACTACCCTACCCTTACAAACCGGGCAGACTGAAGGTACCTTAAAAAATGGCCCAGCAGAACTTTTTACTACCTTTACTACTTTAGGGATTACCTCTCCTGCCCTTTCTATCAATACGCGGTCTCCCTTTTTTATATTCAGGCGCTTAATCTCATCGAAATTATGCAGTGTCGCATGGCTTATGGTTACTCCAGCGCATTCTACCGGCCTAAGTTCTGCGGTAGGGGTTATTACTCCGGTCCTGCCTACATTAATCTTAATATCCAGCACCTCTGTCGTAGCCTGCTGTGCAGGAAACTTATAGGCTATGGCCCAACGCGGACTCTTTGCGGTAAACCCTAAGGCTCGCTGCTGACTAAAACTATTAACCTTGATTACCACTCCGTCTATATCATAACTCAAACTTTCTCTTTTCTCCTGCCAGTTAAGACAAAAGGCAACCACCTCATCAATGTTTTTACAGAATTTTGAATGGGGGTTAACGCGTATACCCCAACGCTTTAAACTCTCCAGGAATTTCCAGTGTCTGGATAAACTTAAATTCTTATAAGCACCCAGGGAATGTGCAAAAAAGCTTAACCTTCTCTTAAGAATTATGGATCTATCCAGTAATTTAAGTGAACCGCTGGTGGCATTACGCGGATTAGCAAAAATAACCTCCCCCTTCTTAACCCTCTCTTTATTAAGGGCTAAGAAATCGCCCCTTTCCATATAAACCTCTCCGCGTATCTCAATAAACTCCGGCACTTCTTCTTGGCGCAATACAAGCGGAATAGCGCGAATAGTCTTTATATTCTGGGTAACATCCTCTCCGGTTTTGCCGTCTCCCCTGGTAGCACCCAGCGTAAATTTACCCTTCCGGTAAGTTATGTTTGCGCTTACCCCGTCAATCTTAAGCTCAGTAACGTATTCGATCTTTGCACTAGAACCAAGGATTTTATATAAACGTTCCTGCCAGTCCTTTAATTCTTCTAAGGAATAGGTATTATCCAGAGAAAGCATCTCCTGGGCATGCCTTGCGCTTTTAAAACTATCCGATACCCCGGGGCTTAAGCGCAGCGTAGGAGAATCATCGCTCTTAAACTCCGGGTGCTCCTCCTCAAGCCTTTTAAGCTCAAGGAGCAGGAAATCATACTCCCTGTCAGAAATCTCGGGGTCACTCAAGACATAATATTTATAATCGTGCTCCCTAATGGCATTCCTCAATTCCTGGATATGTTTTTTTATATCTCTAGACATGTTAACTGCCTGTTAAAAGCCTGTCGCCTAGATAGCTTGGTAGGCCGGCTGAGATAATCTTATCCCTTGCAGAGATAATGTCATAATCCGTTCTTTTAATCCGTACTTCTTTTTTTAGGC
>VGKF01000165.1 GCA_016867175.1 Candidatus Omnitrophota bacterium
CATCTTTTTTCTATACAAAGAATGTTTTTGGTTTTAGATTTTTACTGGAGCGCGCATAAGAAAATTTTTGGCATTTTAATTACGCTCAGTGCGCAAGGGTTTACGACGAGCGAAGGATGCTAATCCGATACAGGCTATCCGTAGCGAAGAAGTAAACCGTAGCGCACGGCAAAAATTTTCAGCGCGCGAAAGCAAAAATCTAAAACAAACCTATAAATTTTTTAAGAACGATGGCAAGCCTGCTGCCTCTTTCGGCCCGACTAAAACCTTCCAGCCAGAACTCTCCTCTAAGTCTCCGCTCATCACCGCAACATAACCGGGTATAATCAAGTTATTATGTTTTACCGTATCCTTGACCCCGGACTTGTTTATTGCCGCCAGGATCTTATCCGGGGTAAACTTCTCAGCTGCCCAGGCAGTCAATACAGACATCCCTTCGGTATCTACGCTTAAAATATAGGCAGGGACTTTACTTGCCTCCACTTCCCCCAGCACGGTATAGTAAGTAAGCGAAAAATTGGTGGTCACCATAACCGGAGACTTCGCATCCGCCTGACCAACGCTATATAATTTTGGCTCTATCTGTAAGGGCTTCTGAGGATCGGTATAAATATTTTGCCTTAGGGTCAAAAGCGAGAATACCTCTGGCGCACTCCTGCCCTTGATCAATACAATCCCGCCGTATTTACAGATATAAGTAGCAGCCTCTATTGCCTCTTCATAAGGATCATCATTCTCTATCACTGAAAAGAGCGGGTATCCCAAGCTGCGGTTCGCCTTCTTAAGTGCCTGACGCCTAGCTTGAGTAAAATCCCAAAGCTTATCCTTAATTGGCTTTCTGCCCGTATCTAATACTAGATCCGCTACTCCCAGGCTATTTAATTGCGTAGTAAGGGCCGAGAGGCCTTCTAAATCTTGCGCCAAAATTACTAACGGGCACTTAAATTCTAAGGCTATTTTAGCAATCTCTTCCGGATTATCAGGGCCTGCGCGATAAAGCAGCGGTTTCCTCTGCGCGCAAACCTTCAAAGACTCTTTTAATGCAGCAGTATCTTTAGCCATCAATACCAGGGCCAGCCCGGTATTATCCCGGATGACTTTGACCGCTTCGCAAAATCTCTTAGCATCGCCATTCTGCCTTACCGCTACTAGGTTCGCGCTTAAGGCTTGGCCTATACGCTCAAATTTCAATTTATTTATTCCAGCCAGAGCCTCTTTTAGTTCACTATCAGATGGGCTATCCTCTAAAATAAAACCCAGCCCGCAGGGATGATGGAACTTCTCCTCGTGCCTGAAGAGCACCGTTTCATTACCCGCCTCTAATTTTCCCTCACCCTCCCCTATGCTAATCAGGCGTATCGGCGGCAGGCTTGACGCCTCAAGCGAATCTCTAGACTCTTTGCTAAGATAAGGGCATTTATCAATAGCTATGGCCTTCTTTGCCAGCTGCATGGCAAAGGCAAGACAGGTAGGAAATCCGCACTCGCGGCAATTAGTTTTAGGCAAAAGTTTATAGATATCTAATCCGGATAATGCCATTTAGCTGCTCCTTGGGTTAAGACTTCAGATTAAACAGGCTGTTCGGTTTTATGCTTACTAACCTCTTAGCAAAATGCTCGCAGTCACAGTGCGTCTTAAGGCCGTCTAGTTTTTTAATCAAATTATTCTTTAATCCCAGCTTTATGCTCTTATTGCTTTTTAAAGCGCAAAAAATAATTTGAATCTTACTGCCGCCTGACTTACTAATATTGCCCTTGCCATAAGTTGCTCCGGTGGAAAGCTGCAGGCCATCAACCAGGCAGGACTTAGGCTTCTTGCTAGCCCCGCTTACCTTGACCTGGAGGCCGAAATATTTCCTGCAGTTTAATTTCTTAAGGGCATATTCCCCTGCTAAAATACCCAAGACTAAATAGGGCCCCAGATGCCCATGAAAAGAGATTGCTTCTTTTAGGCTTGTCCTCATCGCTTATTAATTAAAGAGGCAAAATAACCTGCCCCGAATCCATTATCTATATTGACTACAGCCACTCCCGGAGAGCAGGAATTAAGCATAGTCAATAATGCCGAGAGCCCTGCGAAATTAGCCCCATAACCGCAACTAGTAGGCACTGCTATCACCGGAGAGCTTGTAAGCCCGCTGATTAAACTTGCCAGGGCGCCCTCCATTCCGGCAACCACAATAATCACAGAAGCCTTTCGTAAGATATCGATATTATGCATAATCCTATGCACTCCGGCTACCCCCACATCATAAAGCTTGATTACCCGGTTACCCGTTAACTCAAGCATAGCCGCCGCCTCTTCAGCTACGGGTATATCAGCAGTCCCGGCTGAGATAACC
>VGKF01000166.1 GCA_016867175.1 Candidatus Omnitrophota bacterium
GTTCGCAGTCGCTTGCTAAGCAGCAAGATAAACAGATAAAACTTTTCCATAACCCGCAAGAGGCGGCCAAATCAGCAGATGTGCTTTATACTGATGTCTGGGCAAGTATGGGCCAGGAAAAAGAAGCCAGGCTAAGAAAAAAAATATTCAGAGATTTTCAGATTAATAACAGCTTGGTAAAGAAGGCAAAAAAGGGAGCGCTGATTATGCATTGTCTGCCTGCCCACAGAGGAGAAGAGATTGCTGCCAGCGTTATCGACAGCCCGAACTCCGTTGTCTTTGATCAGGCAGAGAACAGGATGCATGTGCAAAAAGCTATTTTAATTAAATTAATGGTGAAGAGATGAAAAAAGTAGTACTTGCTTATTCTGGCGGGCTGGATACATCCTGTATCGTAAGATGGCTGAAAGAAAAAGGCTATGAGGTCATCTGTTTTGTGGCTGACCTAGGCCAGGGCCTGGGAAAGGGGGAAGATTTCTCCGCCATAGAGGAGAGGGCGCTTGCTGCCGGCGCATCGAAAGTCTATATCAAGGATTTGCAGGATGAATTCATAGAGGATTTCATCATGCCGGCATTAAAAGCCAATGCCATATATGAAGGCAAATATCTTCTAGCCACTGCCTTAGGCAGGCCTTTGATCGCCAGGTATCTGGTACAGGTTGCGCATAAAGAAAAGGCTTCTGCAGTAGCGCATGGCTGTACAGGAAAAGGCAATGACCAAGTAAGGTTTGAGGTAACTGTAGGTATTCTGGATCCTGGTTTAGAGATTATTGCTCCGGTAAGAGAATGGGAGTTTAAGTCGCGGGAAGAAGAGATTGAATACGCTAGGATGTACAATATCCCGATTGACGTGACCAAGAAAAAACCCTACAGCATCGATAGGAATATATGGGGTATAAGTATTGAGGCTGGGGTCTTGGAGAATCTAGGGCAGGAGCCTCCTGAGGATGCCTATCTGATTACCAAGGGGCCTACCGGTACTTCAAGCTACCCGAAATATATAGAGATTTATTTTGAAAAAGGAGTGCCTAAGAAAATAGATGGGAAGAGCTATAAATTAAAAAATCTCATCAGTCATCTCAATGAGGTCGGTGGCCTGTATGGGGTGGGAAGAGCCGACTTGGTGGAGAATAGGCTGGTGGGTATTAAATCCAGGGAGATCTATGAAGCGCCTGCTGCCACCATCTTGCATACGGCTCACAAGGAATTAGAGAGCTTGGTATTAGATAGGGAATTAGCGCATTTCAAGGAGATAATTAGCCTGAAGTACTCGGAGTTAGTTTATTATGGCCTTTGGTATTCGCCTCTTAAGAAGGCGCTGGATGGTTTTGTTGATTCTACTCAAGGAAATGTCAGCGGCTCTGTGAAGTTAAAATTATTTAAAGGCAGTTGTACTGCGGTTAGCAGAGAATCAGCACATTCTCTTTATAAAAAGGAATTAAGCACATACGGCAAGGAAGATAAATTTAACCAGAAGCTGGCAGAGGGCTTTATCAAGATCTGGGGGATGCCTTATAAAAGGTAAGGCACCCCGCGCTTATGAGGAATTGCGCGGGTGTGCCCTAACTGGGCAGGGAGATCCTGAGCATTGCTCAGGACAAAATAAGCACAATGCGCCAGAGGCTGTGCTTATTTTGGATAGTTTTAATTTTAGGAGAAAAAATGGCGAAAAAACTTTGGGGAGGCAGATTCCCTAAGAAGACTTCGGAGTTGACGGACAGATTCACCTCCAGCATATCTTTTGATAAGAGGCTAGCAGTTTATGATATCTTAGGCAGTATTGCCCATGCCAGGATGCTGGGTAAGCAGAAGATCATACCTGCCAAGGACGCAGGCCTTATCATCAGGGGGCTCAAGGCTATATTGAAAGACGCCAAGGGCGGAAAGTTTAAGTTTGATCCACGGGCTGAGGATATACATTCCAATATACAGGACGTACTTTTTAAAAAAATAGGCGAACCGGCGCATAAATTGCATACCGCAAGATCCAGAAATGACCAGATTGCCCTGGATGTAAAGATGTATATCAAGGATGAAATAAATAACCTCACTGAGGGGATTAATTCTCTTCAGAAGGCAATATTGAAATTTGCTAAAGGTAATGCCAGAATTATTATTCCTGGCTACACCCATTTACAGGTAGCCCAGTGCGTGCTCCTGGCGCACCACCTGCTGGCTTACGTAGAGATACTGCAGCGGGATAAAGAGAGGCTTATGGATGCGGCTAAGAGGGCAGATTATATGCCCCTGGGTAGTTGCGCGCTCTCAGGGACTAGTCTAGCTATCAATAGAGAGGATGTGAGAAAA
>VGKF01000167.1 GCA_016867175.1 Candidatus Omnitrophota bacterium
CATCCCTGCCTACCTCATCTAAAACTTCCCTTAGTGTTATGTATTGGCCTTTGCGGGTAGACATCTGCATAGGCTTGCCGTCTCTAAATATAGTAGCCAACTGAACTATGATTACCGATAACGCATCTGCGCCTGCGCCAAAGGCCTCTACCGAAGCCTTAAGCCTATTTATATAACCATGGTGGTCAGGCCCCCAGAGGTTTATCAGCCAATTAAAGCCACGCTGGAATTTATCCTGATGATAAGCGATATCTGGCGCAAGATAGGTAAAGCTTCCGTCGCTCTTAACTACCACTCTATCTTTGTCATCGCCGAAAAGGCTAGACTTAAACCAGAGCGCGCCCTCTTGCTCATAAAGAAAACCTTTCTTCTTAAGCAGCTTAAATGCCTTTTTTATCTTACCGCCCTCGCGCAGCTTTTTCTGACTGTACCAATAATCAAAAGACACGCCAAAATCAGAAAGTTCCTTCTTGATAATCTCCAGTATATGTTTTCCCGCATAGTCTCCCAGGTCTTTGATCTTAGCCTCTTTACCCTGCACTGCCCTGGCTATATCGTAGATATAATCGCCCTGGTAATAATTCTCGGGGAATTCTATTTTCTCTCCTTTTAATTCACTAAGCCTAAGGCGCACTGAATCCCCTAATATATTTATCTGATTTCCTTCATCATTCAGATAGTATTCTCTCTTCACCCTAAAACCTACAAAGGACATGATATTAGCCAATACGTCCCCCACTGCTGCTTGCCTGGCGTGCGCCACGGAAAGAGAGCCGGTAGGATTGGCGCTGACAAATTCAAGCAGGACTTTTTTTCCGTTACCCAAATTGACCCTCAATGCATCCTTGCCATTTTTAAGTATTTTTTTTAGCTCACCATAAAAATATTCATTACGTAAGTAAAAGTTAATAAACCCCGCCCCTTCTGCCTTGACTTCTTTTACATGCTCCCTAAGCGGGCTGTTTGGGAGAATTTTCTCTATCTGATTAACTATAAGCCTAGCTATCTCAATAGGAGCCTTCTTCATGGACTTGGAAAGCTTCAGGGCAATATTAGTAGAATAGTCGCCAAAAGAATCAGAGTCTGGCGTATCTAGATATAGCACAAAATCTTGCGCGCCTATCGCCTTCAAGGCTTCATTTATTGCAGAGATAATGTAATCTTGCGTGTTTTTTTTCATTTAGTTACGGGATTAGAAAGGTAAGCCTGGTAATGCGCGGGGCGAGCTAATCTTTTTTATTGATAGCCCTGGCGAGCCGAACTCTCTTGGCGTCAGACCAAAGGCGCTCTAAAGAATAAAACTCTCTCATTGGTTCATAGAACAGGTGCGCAACGACGCTGGAAAAATCCAAGACTACCCATCCTGATTCGTCGTTAGGCGTAACCTTAGAGAGAGGTTTTATCCTATCTTTATCTAAATCTTCTTCTATTGACTTGGCAAGTGCATTAACTTGCCTAAGCGAACTCCCGGAGGCAATCATGAAATAATCGCAGAAACTGGCGATATGACGTATATCCAGGACCACTACATCCAGGGCCTTTTTTGACTTAGCAACTGCGGCAATACGCAGTGCTATATGCTTAGGGTCTATTAGTACTACCTCCTTATAATTATTTGCTCCCCAGGATTTTATACATGCCCGTACCGCAATCAGGGCATTTTCCCTTTACGGCCAGGCGGCCATTCTTCATGGTAACCTTTTCTTCGTTTTTCATATCTTTCTTACCTTTACATTTTACGCAATATCCTTTTTCTGCCATTTACTTCCTCCTTTTTTGTTTTACATCTTTCCGGTTTACCTGTCTATATTAGCATAGTTTTTTTTATCTGTCAACTTAAGGCACACATGGATTATTATACAACTAAAAAAAATACGGTCAATTTTTATTTGTGCGAATGATTGGAGCGCTCCTCTTCTATTTCTCCCACAATTTCTTCCAATAAATCCTCTAGGGTCACCAGACCCTGGGCCTTTCCGCGTTCGTCAACCACAATGGCAATCTGGACCTTGTCAGCCTGAAACTTCCTTAACAACTCATTGACCAGCATTTCGGCAGGCACGCGATATGGCTTATGTAACAGGTCAGCGAGTAAAAAAAGCCCTTTATCCCTAAGGATATAGAGCAGGTCATGGGCATAGATTATGCCGATTACCTTTTCGATAGAACCCTCATAGACCGGAAGCCGCGCATGCCCTTCTTCTACAAAGATATTCAAGAGCTCTTCCGAGCTAATATCTATATTAACCCCGACGATACTTTCTT
>VGKF01000168.1 GCA_016867175.1 Candidatus Omnitrophota bacterium
AAGGGAGTAGACATAGCCATAACTTAGCGAGCGATAGCGAAGCTAAGTTATCTGGCCGAATTTAGCACCTTATGTTTTTATTTAGCGAAATCCTTGTGAGCGTAGCGAACAAGGATAATCCCCCTTACAGCTGCTATCTCAGTTTACCTGTAAGGGAGTAGAAATGTCTATAACCTATGTTAAACTCTATCCCTGAAATATTAGATGACTTAAAACACGGCAAGATGGTCATCGTGGTGGATGATGAGGACCGTGAGAACGAAGGGGACTTGGTGATGTCGGCCTCTTTCGTTAAGCCGGAGCATATTAACTTTATGGCTAAGTACGGCCGAGGACTGATCTGTGTACCGATGGAAGAAAAAAGACTGGTAGAATTGGACCTTGAGCCGATGTTAAAAGATAGGGCTTCCTCCAGAAGGGAGGACGCCTTTTCTACTGCCTGGATGGTCTCTACGGATGCCTCCCGAGGAATAACTACCGGTATATCTGCCTATGACCGTGCCCGTACCATAGAGGTATTGATAAATCCTCAGAGCAAAGTAGAAGATTTGATTATGCCAGGCCATATCTTTCCGCTTAAGGCGCGTAATGGCGGAGTTTTGGTCAGGGCAGGGCATACTGAAGCGACTATAGACTTGATGCGCTTAGCTGGGCTGTATCCTGCGGGAGTGATTTGCGAGATTATGAATGATGATGGGACAATGGCGCGTCTGGCGCAGCTTCTGGAATTCTCTAAGTGCCATAGCCTTAAGATTTGTTCTATAGCCGGACTTATTGAGTATCGCAGGCGCTCTGAAAAACTTATAGAGAGAGTTATAGATACGGTACTACCTACAGAATTCGGGCAATACCAGCTGATCCTTTATCGCGACCTTACCAATAATAAGGTGCATACTGCCCTGGTTATGGGATATTTGGATAGCGAGGCGACGCTGGTGCGCGTGCATTCAGAATGCCTGACCGGAGATGTATTCGGCTCTTTACGCTGCGATTGCGGAAGACAACTAAATAAGGCCATGCAGATTATAGAAAAGGAAAAGAAGGGTATAATCCTCTATATGAACCAGGAGGGCAGGGGTATAGGCTTGGTAGAAAAGATCAAGGCCTATGGCCTGCAGGATGCAGGGTTGGATACGGTCCAGGCTAACGAAGCACTGGGACATAAAGCAGACCTGCGTGATTACGGAATAGGCGCGCAGATGCTAGTAGATTTAGGAGTTAAGCGCATCAGGCTACTTACTAATAACCCGCGTAAGATCGTCGGTCTTGAAGGCTATGACCTGCGCGTTATTGAACGAGTACCTTTAGAGATAGAGCCCAATCCGCTTAATTACCGCTATCTTAAGACTAAAAAAGACAAGCTGGGGCATGATCTGGAGAATATATAAAAAGAAATATCCCGCCTTTGGCGGGCAAATTCAAGGAGGTAGCAAATGACTAAGACTATCGAAGGCAATCTTATTGCCAAGGGCAAGAGGTTCGCTATCGTAGCCTCTCGTTTCAATGATTTCATAACCAAGGACCTGCTCTCCGGCTGCATAGATACTCTGGTGCGCCACGGAAGCGACGACAAGGACTTGGTAGTTACCTGGGTACCGGGAGCGTTTGAGATCCCACTGATTGCGCAGAAGCTGGCTAAATCAAAATCATATGATGCGGTGATCTGCCTGGGTACGGTTATTCGCGGGGCAACCGCGCATTTTGAATATATTGCATCTGAGGTAGCTAAAGGCATAGCCAAGGTTTCGCAGGACACAGGCGTTCCGGTAACCTTTGGGGTTATTACCGCTGATACTATTGAGCAGGCAATTGAGCGTGCAGGGACAAAGGACGGCAATAAGGGCCGCGATGCAGCTATCTCTGCAATTGAAATGGCCAATATATTAACACAGGTAAAATAAAGAGGGGGGGGCATCAATTTAATGCGTAAACGCACGCGTGCGCGGGAATTCGCCCTGCAGATCCTTTATCAGATAGACCTTACCCGTGATAAATACCCCCAGGCTATAGATAATTTCTGGCAGGGGCATATTCAGGAAGAGATAGCTTCTGAGGTAAAGGCTTTTACTGAGGAGCTGGTAGTAGGCGTGGCAGATAATTTAGAGCCCATTAACGTGATGATCAGCAAGTATGCCACTAACTGGCAGCTTAAGCGCATGGCAGTGGTAGATAGGAATATATTGCGCATGAGCTGTTATGAGCTGCTTTTTCGCCAGGATATCCCGCCCAAAGTTTCTATTAACGAAGCAGT
>VGKF01000169.1 GCA_016867175.1 Candidatus Omnitrophota bacterium
TACCCAGGGAATAGCTGATAAACTCTAACCTTACCGAACGGTTGGGATTCTCTATCGGGAACATCTCGATAAAAACCTCCTGCAACCCCTGATATTTACGCTCAGACTGAGGGATATCTATCTGCAGGAAGTCCTTGTAAGAATCCAGCTGTATATCCAAGAGGTTAGGCAAGTCATAAACCTCTTTGAACTTGGCAAAGCTTTTGCGCTTAGTCATAATATTCTTTTATCTTTCATTTCTTTGCCCCTTACGGAATACCTCAGATAGAACCCGTAAGGGATGAGTTCGAACTTATAATACTTTGCCGAGAGCGGCAAAGTATTATGTTCTCACTCACTTACTTCAACTCTACGGTAGCACCTGCAGCCTCGAGCTTCTTCTTCATCTCTTCGGCCTCTTCCTTGGGAACGCCTTCCTTAACCGGCTTAGGCGCAGCATCAACCAGGTCCTTGGCTTCCTTTAAGCCTAAACTGGTTATAGCCCTTACTTCTTTGATTACTGCAATCTTACTGTTGCCGGCGCTGGCTAATACCACGCTAAATGTGCTCTTTTCTTCTGCTGCCGGTGCCCCACCTGCTGCAGGAGCGCCTGCCGCTGCCATAGCCATCATCGGCATATTCGCCTGTACCCCAAACTTCTCTTCCAGCGCCTTAACCAGGTCAGAGAGTTCAAGGACTGACAGGCCCTCGATCGTTTTAATCATCTCATCTAATTCTTTAGCCATCTTTACCCCTCCTTGATTATGCTATGTCTACTTTCGCGGCCCATCTCCGCTTGAGTAGTTCAGTTTAGCTACTAGCGGGCCTCTGCCCGCTTTACTTGCCCTTTTTTTCTTTTATCTGCTGCAGGCAATAAACTAACTTCCTCAGGTTGCCTTTTAATACCATAACTAATCCGTTTATCGGCGACTTCAGCGTCATCACTACCTGAGCCCTTAATACTTCTTTAGAAGGCAGCTTGGCGAGCGCCTGGATATCTTTGGCATCTAAAAGGTTATCTCCGAAGAACCCTCCCTCTAACTTAAGGTTTTCGTGGTTCTTAGAAAAATCACAGAGAGCCTTAGAAACAGCTACAGGCTCATCCTTGATAAAGACCAGCCCGCAGGGGCCCTCGATTAATTTAACCAGGCCATCTAAACCGGATTCTTTTAAGGCGCGTCTGGCAATACTGTTCTTGGCTACGAATACCCTGACATTTGCGGCTTTTAATATCTGGCGCAACGAGCTTAGGTCAGGGCTGGTTAATTTAGAATATGATATAATAAAGACGCTCCGGGATTCTTTTAAATAATCCTTGATGCGGTTTTCCGATGCCTCTCTGAATACCGAGCCTAACTTTTTCATTTTATATTTCCAGCCTCAGCCCCGGGTTCATAGTCAGGGATATAAAAAGGCTCTTTACGAACTTTCCCTTAACTGAAGCAGGCCTGGCTTCAGTTAACGCCTCGACCACGCAATTAGCATTATCATAGATCTGCTCTTCGGCAAATGATATCCTGCCTACCGAGAGGTGCACCCCACCCTGCTTGTCTACGCGGAATTCTACCTTGCCTTTTTTAACATCTTCTATTGCCTTGGCTATATCATTGGTCACGGTACCGGTCTTGGGGCTGGGCATCAGCCCGCGCGGGCCTAAGACCTTGCCGAGCTTGCTTAAGTCTTTCATCATATCCGGCGTAGCAATGGCGCAGTCAAAATCAAGAAAACCCCCTGCCACCTTATCTATTAATTCATTCCCGCCTACGATATCGGCGCCTGAATCCTTGGCAATGCGCTCATGCTCTCCTTTGCAGAAGACCGCTACCCTGATTTTCCTGCCTGTGCCGTGCGGAAGGACTACTGTGCCGCGCACCATCTGGTCTGATTTCTTAGAGTCCACATTGAGGTTAAAATGCAGGTCCACCGCTCCGTCGAATTTAGTAGGGGTCATCTTCTTTAAAGCGGCCACGGCCTCTTTGAGTTGATAGGTCTTTGCCGGGTCAAGGGCCTTTGCCGATTCCCTGTATCTTTTGCTTGGCTTCTTCATGGGTTTTCTTTATCTTCTACTACTATGCCCATACTTCGGGCAGTACCTTTTATAATTTTAATCGCCTGGGCCATATCAGAGGTATTAAGGTCCTTTGCTTTAATTTTGGCGATCTCCTCTACCTGCTTAAGCGTCACGCTGCCAATAGTCTCTTTGCCGGCAGTACCTGAGGCCTTGGCTAAATTGGCGGCGCGCTTCAAGAGCACTGA
>VGKF01000170.1 GCA_016867175.1 Candidatus Omnitrophota bacterium
AGCAATGCAAAGAAGGCTTGAGCTGGAAAAAGAAAAGGCCAGAGGGTTAGAAGAAAAAATAGCAAAAGGCCAGGCACCTGAAGCCGCGAAAAAGGATGGTGTGAGATGATTAAAGCGCTATTAAGAGTAATCTTAATCCAGCTTTTAATCTTCGGGCAAGTTGCCCCTATAGCAGCAGAAGCAGCTGTTTTTACTCATACCTGGGACCCTACAACTTATAGGTCTGCCTCTTCAAATGTACGGGTGTCAGGAGGAGAAGTATATCTTGCTCCCGATACTCTTGCAGTTTCTGATGATACGGCTACTGATTTTACCAAGGGGACTCTTAGCAATATTGTTCCTAATACCGATCCTGCAGGTTTAAAGCTCAATGTGCAGGCAAGGGACCAGTTTGTGCCTTTAGGGCAGTGGTCTTCTTTGTCTACGATTGCAGTGCCGGGCTCTTATTCGGTTTATGCAAGGTTAGGCGACTATATTTATTGCCTGTTATTGGAAGGAGACGGAAGGTATTTTGCGCGTTTCCATATAACCCAAAAACAATGGGAATATCTTGAACCATTGCCTGTGGCAGGCGGAGTTGGCGCTGCTCTTACAGCAGGTAACGGGAAAATTTATTGTTTAAGAGGCGGCGGCGGCAGAGAAGCTTTTGTATATACTCCTCCCGATGGAACATATCCCAAAGGAAGATGGCAGAGCCTCGCCAGTATGTCTCTTTACGGCCAGGCGCTGGGCGCAAGCGTGGTTTATGTGCCTGCCGGAGGAGGGCGTACTTCTGCCAGATTATATGCGACAGTAGGCGGTGATAAAACCAATTTTTACTCACTGGACCTGGATACTCCAGGCGCTACCTGGACCACAAAAGGCACTATCCTTTCTTCGGTCAGTTACGGCGGCTATTTGGTATATCCGCCAAACAGCCAATTTATTTTCTGTTCGAGAGGAAATGCCGATAAATTATTCTTCAAATATGACATAGCGCAGGACCAATGGTCTCAGATGACGCCATTGCCGGAAGATACCGTAGTAAACACTAAGTATTATATGGAGAGAATCAGCGGTTTCTGGTATCCGGGCAGAGGCGATTATGTGTATGTAGGCTGTACTTACAGATATAAGGTCAGTGGCTCAGATACATATAATTACCGCGCGTTTTTGCGCCTGAATTATAAAGATACAAACGCGCAGTGGGAGCCGATAGATGATTTGCCCGCGGATAACTCAACTGCTAATACTTACTTAGCTATTGCTTATTTTGATGATATAAGTGATATTGCAGATTCCGGAGGCACGCTTAATTATTTTTCAGGAGCAAACCTTACCAGGCCATGGCAGTTTGATGCCACGAACAAGAAGTGGATTACTTTTCCTGCGCCTCCTACAACCGGCGGCTACGGTAGGACTATCTTTTATCCGGGTTTCGGAGATTATATTTATAAACTGCAGGGTGATGCCAAGACCGGATTTTTCCGTTACAGTTTATCGCTGAATAAATGGGAGACGCTTTATAATGTGCCTAGCCCGGTTTACCGCAGCGGCACCCGCCTTGCTTATTTAAAAGATACCGCCAATAATAAAGATTACATTTATTGTTTAGTAGGAAACAGCTCGCCGTATTTTTATCGCTATGACATGTCTACGGCTCCCGGAGAAAATGGATGGGAAACGCTAGCTAATTTCCCTTCCCGTCAAGACCCCTATGATACATCTGTAACCATTTATGCTGAGAACGGGTCTTCTATTGTAGGCGTGCCACAGGATACCAGCGGTAATAATTACCTTAATATGGATAAGGCCTATATTTATGCAATAAGAGGCGCTTATTCTACCAACGCAGGCAATAAAACTTCAGATTTTTACCGATATGATCCTAATGCTGCAACGCCTTCATTCCAGCCGGTTATTGTTAATAATCTGCCAGGGGATTCTAATATACCGCAATTTTCAGGCTCAGCTGCTCTAACATATCCTGCCGGAGGCAAATATATCTATGCCGTCGCAGGATATAATACGCAGCATTTTCACAGGTTTGATATTTCAACCGGCATGTGGACTAGGCTTGCCAACAGCCCTCTATATCATAGCTGGTATTCTAGCAGTTTATTTACTGTAGATTTAGGCCCGGGAGTAGGTAAATTCATATATCAATTTACCGGCTATGATGATTCTCAATGGGCCTGGCTTTGGGCAAGGTATTGTATTGATAGTTAAGGTGGTTCATCAACAG
>VGKF01000171.1 GCA_016867175.1 Candidatus Omnitrophota bacterium
TACGAGCATGGATTCTCCGCCCAGGGGGTCTGATGATTTAGCGTCTACCGGGCCAACCTTTCTCTCGCGATAACCCCTAATGGTATATGCGCCTCCGGCAAAGAACCTTTCATAGATGGGGACTTTCTTGGAATCTCCGTAAGCATCAGCAAGACCGAACCTGCCCCTGAATTCCAATGCTGAGCCTCTGAATAATGGCGTATAGTGCGATGCCCGGCCAAAAAACTTATAGAAATCCTTGTCTCCGCCAAAAGGCCCGCCGGCGCATTCAATAGAGCCGCTTACCAGGTCGCCCTTAGTGGTATCAAAGACATTATTACGGCTGTCGTAAGTCAGGCCAAACTGCATACTGCTGATAGTATTCTTTCCATATTCGCTTTTTAAATCATTAGTCGAATCTTCGGTTATATTAGTTATTTCTATCTGGTCATAGCGATACATAAGATCTGCCCTTACATATTCTGATATCTCTTTACCTAGGCGTAGATCTCCTCCGGTTACATCTTCATCATAACCGTAACCTATATCCGACTCCCTCTTATGGCTGCGCTTATAAATATCGAACCCGAAAGAGACCGGGTAATCAAAGATCCATGGCTCCGTGTAACTTAAATCAAAACTTTCACTCACCGTGCCTAAGGAAGCCCGGAATTTAAGGTTTTGGCCGTCGCCTGTAAAATAAGGGAAATTCCTCCAGTCGAAGTTCTTCTGTTCGATCTCTACGAAACCTACGAACTCATCAACGCTTGAATATCCGCCGCCGAAGCTAAAGGCCCCGGTCTTTGCCTCTTTAACTTCTACCACCAGGTCTTTCTTATCCGGCTGTGGAGAATCCTCAGTGTCATAACTTACCTCTTCAAAAAACCCTAAGTTCTGTAATCTCTCTTTACTGCGGCGCAGCTTCTCTCCGTCAAACTTATCCCCGGGTTTAATCCTCAATTCCCTGCGCACCACCACGTCTTTAGTCTTAATGTTACCCCTGACTTTAATCTTATCCACATAGGCTACATTGTTTTCCGTAATATTATAAACGATATCAATGCGCCCACTATTTGGATTTAAGGAGGTTACCTCCTGAACCTGGGCAAAGATATATCCGCGGTCAAAATATATACCCTGAATATAAGAGATATCCTGCTTAAGGGCCTCCTGGCTGAATACCTTGCCGGGCAGGCATTCTTTGACCGCTGCCAGGATCTCTTTTTGGGTTACATAATTATTCCCCTGGATAACCAGGTTACCGACCAGGTATTTACTACCCTCCTCTATCCTTATCTTGATATATAAAAACGGCTTCCTGGGATTGCTATCCGCAGTAATCTCATACTCCACCACTGCATCAGCATAACCCTGCCTCTGGTAGAAAGACTTTATGCGCTCTATGTCTTCAGTGAGCACCTCTTCTTTTAATGCACCGGCATTAAGAAGCCAGGCGGACTTGCTCTTCATGAGCTTGAGGATGCGTTTATCCGGGTATTGATTATTTCCTTCGACATAAATCTTTTTTATTTTTATCTTCCTGCCTTCAGCTACGTTAAACTGAACCTTGGCTTTGTTGGTATTCTGATCAACCGCTACCTCATGGCTTATCTCTACCTGGCCAAACCCTTTTTTTTCGTAAAGATTTTTTAAAGCCTCTACGTCCTGGGCCAGGTTAGGGTAATCCAGATACTGCGTTTCTTTTGACTTTAGCATTTCTTTTAGCTTATCGTCTTTCATGGTAAGGCGCCTTATGCCGGAAAAGGTAATCTTTTCTATTATAGGCCTTTCTACCACATCAATTATGATCTTAAGGCCGTCTCTATATTCTTGAGCATCAATCTTGATATCGCTGAAAAATCCCAAAAGATACAGGCGCTTAAGATCATCGCTGATAACGTTATCCTGATAGGCAGAGCCTACGCGCGTCTTCATCTTAGAGATGACAGTATTGCTGCTTATGGATTTATTCCCTTTTATTTCTATAGCAGTAACTGTTTTAGCGGGACGCTCTTGTAATTGCGGCTGTTCTTGTGCAGAGGAAACACCCAGGCCGAAGATCAGGGGAAAGGAAAGAAGTAGTACTAGTCTTTTTTGCATTTTTTATTATTATATTAGGTTTTAGGGTTTAAATCAATATTTTTCCTAATCTTGCGGCCCTACTCTATCCGCGAGATATTTTCAAATCTGGTATATTC
>VGKF01000172.1 GCA_016867175.1 Candidatus Omnitrophota bacterium
TAAGGCACGATCAAAAAAGTTGTAAAATTTTTCTTTCATAGCATCAATTACCGATATAATCTCAAAAATGCTAAAAGCGAATTAAAGCCGCTATAACTAAGAAATAAAGTATACACCGTTAAAAGAGAAAAATAAAGTGTTTTATATCTTTTAAACAGCTCTATTCCCTTTACTATCATAAAAAATACTACCGGCATAAAGAATAGGGTTACCCTTTCCCCGGTAAAGGGATATTTCTTAAATAGCCCTAATATAAACAACTCTATAAATATTATAGCCCCGAAAGACTCAAGAGTCTTTATTCCTGATTTTGCTTCTTTAAGGAAACTTCTAAAAGACAGGAATATCCCTAACAGGAAAAACGGAATAAATACGCTTGCCAACCTCAAAGATAACCTGTTATTCCCAAAAGGCCAGGCAACCATATTCCTTAATCCTTCGGTGAACGATTTTATGAAACAATACGGCGAATCCGAGCAGATAAAATAATCCCTCCAATAATCAAAAAGGCAGCTTTGCGATAACCCAAAGCGCCAATCTATTGAATAGGCCGAGATAAATGCTGCCATCGAAACTAATATATAAGTTATTAACGAAGGCAGTGTGCTTTTATCTTTACGCCAAAGCATAAATAGGTTATATGCCGGTATCCAGAATACAAATATCGCAGCATAGGAGAAAAACAGAAGTAGCGGAAGAAAGAAAATAAGCCCTCTTTTATAACCTAGCAATAAACAAAATATTCCTACTACTAAAAGATCCATGGAATATGGCTTAAGCTCTGCCGCATAGTAAACCAGCCAGTAGCTTACGCTAAAAGAAAATACTGCTAATAGGTTATTCTTATAAGCCTTTAGCCATGCCCAAAATGCTAAAAACATACAAAATAAAGGAATAATCCTAAGCGATAATATATTGAAATTAAATGGTGATGATACGAGCTTGATAATTAGAAGATAAACCCTGGGAAATACTTGGCAGTTTATTAATGGCCCGAAGAGCTGCCAATGGGAAAGACTCTCTAAATTAGCTAAGAGCGATTTCTCATCAAGCCATAAAGGCCTGACTGAGAAAAAGTGCAACAGGCACAAGAAGACAAAATAAACTATTAAAAATACCCTAATGAATTTGATTTAATAAGCTCCTGTGCCTTTCAGCACCACAGAAATAGTGCGTAACAGTATTTTCAAGTCAAGGCCGAATGACCAGTTATTGATATACCAGGTGTCCCAGCGCGCCCAATGCTTAAAAGGCAGGTTAGACCTGCCGCTTATCTGCGCCAGGCCCGTTATCCCGGGTTTAATATTCAAGCGGGTAATATACTTATTCTCTATCTTTTCAGTCTCCTCTACTGGAAAAGGCCTTGTACCCACCAGGCTCATATCGCCTTTTATGACATTGATCAGCTGCGGCAGCTCATCCAAGCTGTATTTACGCAAGAACCTACCGAATCTGGTGATACGCGGATCATTCTTGATTTTAAATATCGGGCCCTGCACTTCAGATTTAGGCTTTAACTCTTCTTTGTAACTGTCGGCATTCTCAACCATAGAACGAAATTTATAAAAGTTAAATGTCCTTCCCTTCTTACCGCTGCGCTTGGAGATATAAAGAATTGACCCCGGACTATCTATTTTAATCAATAAAGCTAAGATCAATAGGTAAGGAAACAGTAGTACCAATAACGTACCTGATACTAAAATATCAAAAAACCTTTTGATGAAATGCTCGCTGGCATGCGGTCCTTCTTCTATGTAAGTAACCAACGGGATAAAACCTATATAATTTAACTTTACCTTGCGGTAAGGAAGATCGAAGTGCTCGGCTACTATCCTGACTGTTTTCCTTAACTTAGCTACCCGCAGTATTATATCTGAAACAATCTTGCGCTCAGACGGTATAGTTACATATACCTCATCTATGAAGTTCTTCCTTACTACATCCCCTAAATCATTAATTTTGCCTAAAATCTTAAAGCCATTAATTCCCTTCTCTTTAGTATCATCCAAGAAACCTATTATATTTATTCCCAAGTTCTGGTTATATTGGATTTGCTCAGTAAGCGTTAACCCAATTTTACCTGCGCCTATAATCAAAACATTATAGTTTAATATACCCTTAGCGATAAGCTGCCTGATATACATTCTCTTAGCTGTACGCCAAAGAGAGAGACTAA
>VGKF01000173.1 GCA_016867175.1 Candidatus Omnitrophota bacterium
CGGGCCATATGCTGATTCCGATAACCCCGGGATCTACGGGGTCGTCTTAAATAAGGAATGGACGCAATATACTATCGACCTAAAGGACAGGGATATGTCATATATCATAGGCGGTTTCTGCTGGGTGGCAAAAATTGACGATAACCCGGAAGCGTTTGATATGTACCTGGATGAGATCAAGTTTGAATAAAAAAGGGAAACGTCCCCTTTTTTAAGAGAAGGGATGAAGAAACGGAATAGATAGAAAGGCAGGCCAAATGGTAGTGATCCTGGCAATAATTCTTATAATCGCAATTGTAGTTATCATGTATTTATTAAGGAATAATGAAGAGTTAAAAAAGGCATTAACGGACTGCAAGGATAAATTAAAAAGAGGCAGAAGAGAGAGTCCTTAATAATCATATGAAGAAGGGTCTTGTATCCGGCTTATTCTTAGCTGTTAGTTTAAGCCTCTTCCTCCCCGGCTGCGTAAGCGTCCCCTATATTAACCCTCCCAGGACAGAGGATGTAAGCCTTGCCTTTAATATCAGCGTCTCCTCTGAGCCTACCGATGCCGAGATCTATATCAATAATATCCTCTACGGCCGCACCCCTCAGGAGGCCCTACCCCTGGCCATAACATGCACTAATCATAAAGACTGGCTGGAGGAGACGTTTAAGGTGCAGGGCCAATATGTGCTGATGGTTTCTAAAAAAGGCTTTCGTAAAGAAGCCAAGCCGCTTGAGTTTAGCTATGCCTGGTCAGGGGCAAATAACGAAGAGTACCGGCCATACCTGAAAGAGAAAAAATTCCATTTCAAATTGGAGAAGGAAGAATAGAGGGGGTCAGAGATGAAAAAGATATGGTTGATAAGTATCGCGGTATTTCTTTTCTGCTCTTTAGTGAGTTTAGGCTATGCAGCTGAGCCTGGTAAGGATAACGAAGACGGCAGGTACGCCTTGTATGTGGTGGAGATAGACAAGAAATCCACCCCTGTTTTACTCGATACCAGGACAGGAAAGGTCTGGTGTTATAGCGAGGGTCAGAGTTCAAGCCTTGGGATGTCGGCGGTAGAGAAGCCCAAGTTTAAAGCGACGACCATAGAAGGGTTAGTTTATAGCTCCAGGGATATAGCAGACCTTGAAAAGCAAATAGATCTCTTACATACAAACGGCTTCATCGACAAAAATATCCCTGGCTTTAGCGAGTTAATGATGGGGAAACTTTCTTATTCCCTGGATTTAGAGCAGGTCAAGGAAATTTACGAGAAAGCAAGAATAGGCCAGCCCAGAAAAGACCAGTAGCTATGACAGAGTGGCATCCTGCGGTAATATGCCCTGAATGCGCAAGCGATGATACGCGCTTTGTTGAGCCGCATTATGAGATGTTGGTTTATGAGTGTAATGCCTGCGGCTGCCGTTTTGAAAAAGAGCAGGAAGAATAAACCTAAATCCTACCTTCCGTTTCAGCCCTAATAATATTTGCTAAAGCCTAGTTTTCTGCTATAATAATTTGTTCCTAAAGGAGGTTTCCATGATTGAGCGCTATAGCCTTCCTGAAATGTCAGGCATCTGGCAGGATGAGTTTAAGTTCAAGACGATGCTTGAGATAGAAATACTTACCTTAGAGGCCCTGGCTAAAACCAATAAGATCCCCAAGGATGTCCCCGTAAGGGTGCGCAAAAAGGCCAGGTTTAACTTAGCACAAATCCAAAGAATAGAAGAAAAGACGCAACATGATGTAGTAGCCTTTGTCTCTTGTGTGGCACAAAATATAGGCCCTGATGCCAAGTATCTGCACCTGGGCTTGACCTCCTCCGATATATTGGATACTACCCTTGGCCTGCAGCTTAAGGCTGCCTCTGACATATTGCTAGAGGACTTGGATAAATTGGGCGCGATCCTAGCCAGGAAGGCCAAGAAGTATAAGGAGATGGTCTGTATTGGACGCACGCATGGCATACACGCTGAGCCTACTACATTTGGTATTAAGCTTGCGCTCTGGTTTGATGAGAACAGGCGTAATATCCAACGCCTGATCCAGGCAAAAGAGGCGGTTTCAATAGGCAAAATGTCAGGCGCTGTAGGTACTTACGCTAACGTAGAACCCGAAGTAGAGGACTATGTATGCAAGAAGTTAGGGCTAAAAGCCGTCAATATCTCAACCCAGGTCATACAACGGGATGTATACG
>VGKF01000174.1 GCA_016867175.1 Candidatus Omnitrophota bacterium
CATGAAACTTAACGCACAGGGATAGGTATCTTGCGGGTAATCATCCGTAGTAAGCGCATAATCCTGGTTGTACCAACTCCCTAAGGAACATATTTTGCTATTAGGCAGCCTGTATTTTTTACTCACATATTGGAAGATGGAAGGTTTCCTTAGGGGGTAGGCATAAAAAGGAGAGGTCATCCCTGTGTTAATCGCATGCACGACAGGCATATGGAACTCGAGGTTTAACACAACGAGGTCAGTATACAATACGCCTTCTTTAAATAACTTGTTCCAGAGGTTAGGGATATACTGGTGGGTAGGATCCTCTATAGTCTCACTGTTCCTGACTCCGCTAAAAGTAATAATGATGACATTAGGAATCTTGCCCTCTTGGGGATCCTGATTACAGGATCCGCCGGAGGCAATGCAGAGGCAGCTAAAGATAGAGCTTAACAGTACCAGGGAAAGCTTTAATCTGGACGGCTTCATATATGCTTACCTTCTAGCACTAGCAATTTCCCGTTGACAACATAGACAAAGCAGTTGTTAGTCTCAACTAGATCACTCCTTATTATCCCTCTGTCAGTAACCAGAGGGGGCATCTTCTCTTTCCTCTTCATTTCTCCGTCAGAAAGATCCAGAGAGCATAATTTGGAGGTAATGAATATAGAAACCAAATCTAAAGGTGGATAATACCCGAATTCCTGCAGGGATATTTCTTCTCCTCCGGTAGTCATAATAAAATTGACTTCCCCCTTGTATTCCTTGGCATCAGACAAGTCATAAAAGAACCCCTTTACTCCTGGCATCTTCTTCTCCCAGGCCTCGTTACCCGTATCAAGGTTTACGCATACGAAGAAAAACTCCCCATCCCTCCTGAAGGGTAGCAGAATATGCCTATCGATAATAAAATAATAGCGTGTCTTTCTTTCCCGATATTTCCATGATATACCAGGATCAGCTGATGCTACTTCAAATTCCCATAAGGCTGTTAATCCGCCTGGCTTCAGGCGGTATGAGCTTATCTTTTTAAAAGGAGAAATTACTAATACCGAGTCCCCAAAAGACTCAACCTTATGTACAGCGGACTCTCCTAAGCTTCTCCTGCCTCTGAATTGGCAGCCTTCTTTATTGATGACATATAGATCAGAGCCTGCATGTAATATAACGGCATCTGCGACAAATAATAGATCCACAGGGACATCTTTATCTTTGATAAAATCCAGGGGGGCGTCATAGAGCAGGCGCAACTGCGTGTCTAGGACTTTTATTTTATCCAAAAGATACGATACCAAATATATCCTCTCGCCTGAAACTGCCACCTTTATTGCCCCCTCCATATCTAGCTCGCGATAATACTTACAATAACCAGTAAGGGGGTTTAGAGAATAGACCTTGTTGCCGTGCACGATTATAAACCTATCTCCGGCAAACTCACAATAAAACATAATCTTCTTTATAAACTCTCTGTCTAATCCGTATTTCTTGTAGAGGTTATCTATCTTTTGCGGCGGAAATTCCCTAGCCCTCTCAAAGGCCTCTCCCTTATTTGCCATACTCCAAAGGTATCTGCCGTCTTTTGTATTAAGGGCAATAATATTCACACGGTCGTTAATAACCAAGACCTCGCCATAAAGATAGGCCTCAACGTCATCCGCATACATACGGCCGCTGACTTTATCCGTAATGTATTCCATATAATGATTTACTGTGGGGTAGGGGCGGTAAAAAATCTTCCTTTGCCAGAGGATTCTTCCCTTTTCATCTATACACAAAAGCTGGTCGCGGTTCAAAAGCAGGAAGAAATCAGCAGGCCCCTGGTTATCTACCCTCTTTATGGGAATCGGATAAATCTTGTCAGCTTTAACCTTAAAATCTTTACGATGGTAAACGCTACCTCTTGCGCTCAGCTGAGTAGAATCTTTCTTATCCGCGGGTAGACGGTCTATAAGTGCTGTTTCTAAAAGAAAATTCTTAAATTTAATCTCAATATCCCTGTAAGTGACTACTTCTTCGCCGTATAAGTTTAGCAACGCAGCCGTAAACTCTCTCCAGCGGGGATTACTTAGCTCCCCGAGATTATTAATGATAGTCGGGAATATCTCCTCCAGTTGCAGGGTGGGGTTTTGCGAACAGATATCAAAGATTAGATTCTTCCTTAGAACCTCTGCCTCAACGCTATCTGTC
>VGKF01000175.1 GCA_016867175.1 Candidatus Omnitrophota bacterium
CCTGCCTCAATATCCCTGGCTACCTGCGCTATGGTATCCCGCAGGCTTTTACTTGAGACTTCCGTAGCAAGCGTACGCAGGCCCGTAAGCACAGGAACACCCGCACTCTGGAGGGCAGCCAGTTGATTAGTAAACATGTTCACATCTGAGGCGCTGGAGCGCCTGAACCTATCTAAAATACCCCTACCCCCAGAAGATATCTGCGCCTGTTTAACGGAAACAGGGGTATAGCCCATCTCCTGCAACTTAAGAGCTACCGCGCCTTCTGTCTCTGCGCTCATCATGCCGGTAACGGGTTTGGCGAACTTATCCCTGGCTTTATACTCGTAAATCTGCATTGCCTTATCCTTCTGCGACTGTTACCCGCAAGACCTCATCTAAAGTAGTCAGTCCTCTCCTTGCCTTATCTATACCGTCATCCAAGAGCGTCTTCATGCCCGAAGCTATGGCGGACTTCCTTATCAGGTCCGCTGATTTTCTTTCATTGACCATCCGGCGTATCTCTTCGTCCATTACCAAAAGTTCAAATATGCCCACCCTTCCTATAAATCCAGTATGGTGGCATTCGCTACATCCTTTACCGTGATAAAACTCTGCCTTTATTTCAATGCCTAATTTTTTAAAAACAGAGTCGGGAACATCATACTTCTCTTTACATTTAGCGCATATTGTCCTTACCAGGCGTTGGGCGAGTATCCCTACAACTGAGCTGGAGATTAAAAACGGCTCAACCCCCATATCTATAAGCCGGGTTAATGCAGAAGGCGCGTCATTAGTATGCAGTGTTGAAAAAACAAGATGGCCGGTAAGCGCTGCCTGAATAGCTACCTCAGAGGTCTCTTTATCGCGGATTTCGCCTACCATAATTACATCCGGGTCCTGCCGTAGAATCGAACGTAAGCCATTAGCAAAGGTAATATCTGCCTTAGGATTAATCTGCGTCTGCCTGATTAGCGTAAGCTTATACTCAACCGGGTCTTCAATAGTAATTATATTCTTCTCATTTGAACTTATATTACTCAACGCCGCATAAAGGGTGGTGGTTTTTCCGCTGCCAGTTGGCCCGGTCACAAGGATGATCCCGTGCGGCCGATGGATCAGCTTCCCAAAAAGATCAAGATTCTCCTCAGAAAAATGCAGATCTTTTATTCCTAAAAGAACAGAGGCCTTATCCAAAAGCCTCATTACCACATTCTCCCCGTAGACGGTAGGGAAGGTAGAAACCCTGACATCCAAATCCTTATGCTCAAGTTTCAGGCGGATCCTGCCATCCTGCGGCTTTCTATTTTCGGCAATATCTAAATCAGAGAGTATTTTGATACGGGAGATAATCGGCCCCTGCAGCTCTTTAGGTAAAATATTTATCTCCTGCATTATACCATCTATTCTATAGCGTATCCTTACCGTATCCTCTTCCGGCTCAACATGTATATCCGAAGCCCTATCTTTGACTGCCTGCATAAAGATAATATTAATCAACCTTATGATCGGAGGCTCTTCAGCGCTCTCTGCCAGGGCCCGCTCCTGCTTGCCTTTTAGCTTACTGTGCGCAATAGACTTTACTATATCCTCTACCGAATCCCCTAAGCCGTAGCAAGAATCTAAGACCTTGCGGATACCCTCTTCTGAAGCGAGCATCCCGTCTATAGAATCCATCTTGCTGGTCCGGCGTAATTCATCTAAGGCTACGATATCCTCAGGGTTAGACATAGCTACATTAAGGCTAGAGCCAATTTTAAAAAGAGGAACTACTCTATATTTCCTGGCTATCTCTTCCGGTATAAGCTTTAGGATCTCCGTGTCTACGATATAATTATTCAAATCTATATAGGGTACGCCCAATACCTGTGCGCGGGCATTAAGAATATCCTCTTGTGTAACAAAACCCAATTTTTCTAATGCCTTCTCTAAACTTAGGCCTGTACGCTTGGTCTCTTCCCTGGCTTTATCAATCTGCTCCTGCATAAGCAGGCCCTGCTCTAATAATAGGTCTAGTACCTTATCTTTTTCCGACATAGCTCCTCCGCTACTCCTTAAGAAGCTCTTTGATTTTATCTAACAATACCTGCGGCTCAAAAGGCTTGGTAATATAGGCGTCAGCGCTAACCTCTTGTCCCATTTTCATATCATCCTCCTGC
>VGKF01000176.1 GCA_016867175.1 Candidatus Omnitrophota bacterium
TTAAAATGAATATTTTAAGATTATTTTCTTATCCTAAGATAAAGGATTCCCTTATATGATATTAGAGTCTGTCTGTGTAGGTCCTTTTCAGGTAAATTGTTATATCCTGGCCTGTGAAGAAAATACAGAGGCGATTATTATTGATCCCGGTGACCAGGAGAAAAAGATCAGACAGGCCTTGAGTAGGCATAAATTAAAGCCGGCCTTTATAATAAATACGCACGCCCACTTTGACCATATCGGCTGCGATGACAAATTCGGGGTACCGGTATACATACACGAAGACGACCTCGCCCTGTTGAAAGACCCACAACTTAATTTATCTAACTGGCTGGATTCTTCTTATGCCAGCAGATCTTTGATAAAAACACTCAAAGACCATGAAAAGATAGAATTAGGAAAGATGCAGCTGGAAGTAATCCATACCCCTGGCCATACGCCAGGAGGAATATGTCTTTTACTTATCAAGCCAGTTAGTAAGATTTTATTTAGCGGAGATACCCTTTTTCGATTCGGAGTAGGAAGGACTGATTTCCCCCTGGCGAACGAAGGCCTGCTTATGAAGTCCATAAAAGATAGGCTTTTTGCCTTAAGCGATGATACCACAGTTTATCCTGGACACGGTCCGTCTACTACTATCGCAGAAGAAAAAAAGTCAAACCCCTTTCTAACTTAAAATGAAAGAGCTGATTGACACATTTTTGAGTTATCTTTCAGTTGAGCGCGGCCTATCGCGCAATACCATTATTTCTTACAGGGAGGACTTAAACCATTACATAACCTTTCTTGCTAAGCTACGCATAGATACGTTTTCAAAGACAACTAAGAATGAGATTGTTGATTTTATGCTTAATCAAAAAGAGAAGGGCATATCCGCTAATTCTGTTGCCAGAAGGCTAGCAGCAATAAAGATGTTCTATAGGTTTTTAGTCAGGGAAAGAATACTCAAGAGCGATCCCACCAGTCTTATAGATTCTCCAAAGTTATGGAAGAAGATCCCGGAAACGCTTTCTTTAAACGAGGTCGATGCGCTACTCGCCCAGCCTAATATAAAAGACCCACAAGGGGTAAGGGATAGGGCAATACTAGAGACATTCTATGCCACGGGGATGCGCGCCTCTGAGGTGGTAAATCTTAAGACTGATAACGTAAACCTGGAAATAGGCTTTTTGCGTTGTATCGGAAAGGGAAACAAAGAGCGCGTCATACCTCTGGGCAAGAAAGCGATCGGTAGCCTTAAGAGGTACTTAGAGGCCGGCCGTAAGCATATGCTTAAAAATAAACAGAGCGAATTTATTTTTTTAAACCGCTCAGGGAAAAAGATATCCCGGCAGTCCTTGTGGAAGATAATTAAAAGATACGCAAAGGAGGCCAAGATTAAAAAGCCGATAAGGCCGCATATATTAAGGCATTCCTTTGCCACTCATCTATTGGAAAGGGGCGCTGACTTGCGTTCGGTGCAGGAGATGCTCGGGCATGCCAATATCTCTACCACTCAGATTTATACTCATATCAGCAAAGACAGGCTTAAAACCATACACCGCATGTTTCATCCGCGGCCATAAAAAATGAAAAATTACTTAAATAACCTGTCAAGGGAATTCCGGGATTTAATAGCTAAGGCCTCTGATATATCAGCTAAGGTTAATATGCCGGCGTATCTGGTTGGTGGCTTTGTGCGCGACCTGATGCTGGGGGAAAAAAACCTTGACCTGGATATTGTCGTTGAAGGCGATGGCATAAGATTCGCAGAGGAGCTTGCAGCTGCCTTGGGTGCTGGGCTAATCCGGCACGTAAGATTCGGAACCGCGACTATCCTTATAGGCGTCGATTCAAAGATTGATATCGCCACTTCCCGAAGGGAACATTATCCTAAGCCAGCAGCTCTTCCGTTAGTACAGAAGGGAGGCCTTAAGGATGATCTGGCCAGGAGGGACTTTAGCATCAATGCCATGGCCATAAGTATAAATAAAACCAGCTTTGGTGAACTTATAGATTTTTTTGGCGGCCCTGCAGACCTCTCTCGTAAAAAAATACGCGTATTGCATAGCAGAAGCTTTATAGACGACCCCACGCGTGTCTTAAGGGCAGTACGCTTTGAGCAGCGCTATGCTTTTGGGATCGA
>VGKF01000177.1 GCA_016867175.1 Candidatus Omnitrophota bacterium
AGAAAGTAGTGGCCTGCTCCTTTTATAATCTAAATCCCAATGCACCTCTACTATATAAAATTGTTTATTCTGGGCCTGTCTTACGAATCCAAGATGATAACCCTTATTACGCCAATATTCTTCCTTTGCGCCATGCAGTTCTTTTTTATATCCCAGCGACTCAAGAATACCCTCTGACTTAAGGCAATCTCTTTTCTTGATTAGGATATCTATATCGCACATCGGCCTTAAATATGCCAAATCTCCATAGACGCCCTCCTCCAGAAGAAACTGCGCTCCTTTTAATGGTAGAACCATTATATTTTCTTTTTTAAACAGATCTAATATTTTGAGTAGCTCCTGCTGCAATAAGTTTAAATGTAATAAATTCGAATAATAATATCTTTCTAGCAGCCTTAATTCATCTGATGAGACAAGGCGGGGGAAACTTTTTAAAAAAATATGGGCAGAGGGAGTTAGTTCATGATAGGCAGCAAGTTGATTAAAACTTTCCCAATTCAGATGCCCCTCGGCTAAGAATCCTTCTATCTTGTTTGCATAGCTGGGAGTTACTAAAGACCTGGCTATTAGAAGGGTTAGTTTTGCTTCTGGTGAGATCGTTTCCCAAGGGCTCCAGGCTTCCATCATGATAGATTCTTATTAAAGAAGGTGAATTTAACCGAAGTGCAATAACAACACTCCGCAAAACGCTTCCCAGATATCGGATAATCTTAATTTGGTTTTTCCTTCTTTGCGTTCAGTGAACGTAATGGGTACTTCTTTAAAACTACACCCTAGGCGTAAACAACGCTCTAATACCTCTATCTGGAAGAAGTAACCGTTAGATTTGATTGTAGTAAGCCCTATTTTATCCAATACCTCGCGCCTGAAACACCTAAATCCGCCGGTACAGTCTTTTACTTTTAGCCTTAGCCAGAAATATACATAGATATTAGCTAGGCGGCTAAGGGCCCTCCTGCATAACTCCCAGTCTGGTATTCTTCCGCCAGCGATGTAGCGCGAGCCGATGGCAATATCTTTATCTTCGGTGGCTTCAAGCAGCGCATTGAGATATTTCGGATGGTGAGAAAAATCTGCATCCATCTGGATTACTTTATCGTAAGGCGGACTTTGTGATAAGGCATAGCACAATCCTTCTAAATAAGCCTTGCCAAAGCCCAATTTTTTAGGACGATGCAGGATTTTAATCCTGTCGGACTTCTTTGATAATCCATCTACTATTCTTCCGGTTCCATCTGGAGAATTATCGTCTACAATGAGAATATTGATTTTCGGTTGAAAATTTAGAATTTGAGAGATGAGCGATTCGATATGCCCTGCTTCGTTATAGGTAGGAATTACCACTACCGCATTCATCGTTTCAGCCACTTTCTGATGGATTTTACTACACTATCCGGATCAATCTTATTGATGGAACATAGATATTCCCTGGTACCGTATTCCCTGCAGAAACAATCCGGTATACCAAAAGGCTTGAATAGAGGAATTCTCTTCTTGCTTGCTAACATCTCAGAAATAAGACTCCCTATCCCGCCGGTTATAAAATGCTCTTCCAAGGTCATAATATTCCTGGCCTCTTTGATAATAGGCCAAATGTCCTTTGCGTTAAATGGCTTAATTCTGAATAAGTCTATCAATCCAACACTGATTGAATGCCTGGATAATTCTTTTATAACTTCTAAAGCGCCATAAACCATTCTACCCGTGGCAATGATATAGAGATCAGACCCTTTTTCAATAACAGAGAATCCCCTGGATACATCCACATCTTTTCTGTTTTTATATACCAAGGGGTATCCGGTTCTATCTAATCTAATATACTTTGGCCCGGGCTCTCCGTAAGAAAATTTAGCAATACTCTTTACCATGGATGTATCGCTAGGACTATAAATAGTCATGTTGGGCAAAGACCTCATCAAGGCAATATCTTCTGTCCCATGATGCGTAGGGCCTAAGGTTGAATAATCAAACCCTGCGCCTATACCTATAATCGTTACCGGTAAGTTCATGCAACATAAGTCCACCCTTATTTGTTCATAACAACGCATAGTAGCAAATGGTACA
>VGKF01000178.1 GCA_016867175.1 Candidatus Omnitrophota bacterium
ATATTAATCAGATGTTAAGCGCCTTAAGACAAAGAAGAGTTGTAATAACCGGAATTCATCTTGGACGGGCAGATAGCCCTATTAATAAAAAGTTAAGAGCCTCTTTAACTAGCCTCTCTGAGCAAGAGGCCTTGGCTGAGAAGATTCTTGAGAGTCTGCTTGCTAACCCCCTTGCTAAAGGTAGCTGGTGCGCGGTTGACCAGTGGGATATGGATTTAGATATAGACGCAGAGAGTATGGGGCCGATTAATTTAAGGCCTATTGAGACTATGCGTTTGAATCGCTATGATACTACTACGGTGGCTATAGATACAGCGCGCTTGTTAGGGAAAATCGCCGTAGCCTTTGTAGCCATGGAGATGCCTTTAGAGACTCAGCTAGGTAAAAAACTAACCCAGGTGGGAGGCAAGGGTGGCGGCCAGGGTGTATATATGAAAGACCTTCCCGCGGAGATAGCTAATCGCGGAGTTGCTACTTTCGTAGTCAAGCCGGCATTCTCCGCGGATATTAAAAAGGACTACGGAACTTTTGAGTCTTTCCTTAAGGCCTTTGAAGGCGAGCTGCTAGGCGAAATACTTATACCGGTAGGCTTAGGGATTCTTCCTTTTAAACTCGGATTCATCCAGCAGCAGGGCGTAGGCGTATTCCTCTTATACGATGAGAGCGCTAATTTCTACGTTTCCCTGTATGAACAGCCTAATCCCGATTCTCTGGGCGGTTATATCGAGGCAATTGTGCTCTCGCAGTCAGCTTTTGTCATTCAGGATATGCTAGGCATTCAGTTTGATCTGCTGCATTTTAATGATTGGCAGACTGCCCTAGGCCCTATCTTCTTAAAAGAACTCTACGCAGATAAGCACTGGCCGCTAGGCAAGAGACCGGTGGGCATTTTTACTACGCATAACCTGGAATATCAGGGTATATTCCCCGGTACTATGGAAGTCCCTGTCGATAGTAGCCTAGCTATTTATCTGGCTGGCCGCGCCATCCTGGGGCCGTTAAATGCCCGCTACAATTATGTAAATGGTAATCTAGCCGTAGATATATTCCGGCTTACCGGCTTAAGGCCTGAATTGCAGCATGGCCATAATAACGAAGGCATGGAGTTTTGGTCGGTTTACCCCGGAGGATATATTCCCGGCAGGCATAATCTCATGAAGGGCGCGTTTCTTTATGCGGATAAGATTCTTTTTGTTAGCAACGGACACTTACGCGAATCATTGACAGTCAAGCGCGGTTATGGCCTGGAGGGAGTTTTAAGCCAGATTAGGCATAAGCTTATCGCTATACCTAACGGCATCTGTGCTATTAGGCATCACCCTAAATATTTACCAGCGCTTAGACAGGATGGCTTTAGCGCAGATATAGGCGACAATCCTCTAGTCTGGCAGGCAGAGAATAAGGCAGCCTTACAGAAGAAGCTTGGGCTTGAAGTTAACCCGGATAACTTTATCGCAGCCATTGTTACTCGTATCGTTAAACAGAAGGGGCTTAATGTATTATTTACTCCCTGCACAGACGGAACTTTATTGATTGAGAAACTTTTACAGATAAGAGACCCTGCCACTGGCGCTAAAGTGCAATTGGTGATACTGGGTACTGCCGGAGATTGGCGCGGTGAGGCAGTTGTAAAACAACTTAGCGCATTAGCCAAACGAGAAGAATATCGTGGCCAGTTCGTCTTTGTTAACCGTTTCGACCCTGTTTTAGCAAAACAGATCGGCGCAGCCGCAGACATAGGCCTGATGCCTTCCATAGATGAACCGGGTGGTATCGCCAACTTAGAGATGGCCCTGCTTCTGTCTATTATGATAGTTACTGACCGCGGAGGGTTGAATGATTTCTATGAGATGGGTGGCACACCTGTTAAGCCTGTCCCTGGCTTTGAGATTGATGACGACCAGGAGTCAGTTGCCCAGCGCAGCCAAAGCGCACAGATTATTTATAATGATGTTATCTCACTTTTCAACACTTACTTAAATGATGAAACACAGTGGCTGGAATTATTAAATCAGGTGCGCAAGTTTAATCCTGACTGGGGAGAACGTGTAGCACAGT
>VGKF01000179.1 GCA_016867175.1 Candidatus Omnitrophota bacterium
GCGGCCTTCCGGTTATTGATAAGGAAGGCAAGCTCATAGGCATGCTTACCGAGAAAGAGATTCTCTCGTTTGTGCTCCCCAGTTATATCGGAGCTGTAGGCAGGTTCATTTATGAAGAGAACCCCAAGTCTACCAGGAAGAAATTAGAAGAATTGGTTAAATTGAAGGTTTCTCAGTTGATGCGCAAGGAAGTGGTTACTACCACAGAAGAGGCTACCCTGCGTGAGGTCGCCAGGATTATGCTCATTCATAAAGCGCGCCGGCTCCCGGTGGTGGATAAAGCAGGAAAAATAGTAGGCATTGTTGCAAGGCCCGATGTGTTAGAGGCTTTTATTAGGGAGGCGGAGGAGATTAAATAAAGGTATAGGGCAGATGCTGAAAAAATTCGCCATTCTTATAGCCATATCTTTAGGCCTGGGATTTTTAAGCAGGAATATCGGCTTAAACTTCCAGCAGGCAACCGCTATCTCCATATTTTCTGCCTCTATCTTGGGGACGCTTTTATTCTGGGATTTCCGCCTGGGCTTCGCGCTTATTGGCACCTCTGTGCTGTTGGTGACCCGCACCATCGATTTAGAGAATGTGATAAAATTCGCCTCCCTGGATGTAATCCTCTTCCTGGTAGGAATGATGGTTTTAGTCGGCCTCTTAAAGGAGTCAGGTTTCTTTGCCTGGATAGTGCAGCTCATCCTTCGGGTCAGAAACCTCACCGCGTTAAAATTCGTAGTCATTATCTCGGTTGTCTCTGCGCTGCTTGCCTGCGCCGTGGATGAAGTCACGGCGATTATCTTTATGGTGGCGGCGATATTTGAAATCTGCGATTATTTCGAAGTCGATGCCGTCCCTTTCCTTATTATCTCTGTCCTGGCCACTAATATAGGTAGCGCAGCCACTGTTTTAGGAAATCCTATCGGTATCTTGATCGCCTCCAAGGCAGGGCTTAGTTTCGAAGACTTTATTATCAGGGCCTTTCCTTTGGCTATGATCTGTTTGGCAGTGGCTATATTTATAGTAGTAATCTGGTATAGAAAACCTATAAGAAAGTTAGAGAGGCGTATAAAAGAATTCGGCTCTAACGAGATGCTTATCAAGCTGATCTCTGTCCCTCCGGAAAGAGATCTTAAAATAAGCCTTTTAGTCTTTGGCTTGACCTTAGTTTTTATCTCTTTACACTACCGCCTTGAGCTCTTGTGGCATCTTGAGCCTAACACCGTATTGTTAACTATACCCCTTTTCTCAAGCGGCTGCGTGATGATTTGGAAATGGAAGAAAGCCAGGGATTATATTGAGACGGACGTAGAGTGGTGGACGCTTTTGTTTTTTATGCTGCTTTTTGCTCAGGCAGGAACACTTAAGTTCACCGGGGTCACGGATGTCCTGGCAAAGAACCTGGCTGAGTTAGCCGGCAATAGTATCTCTACGCTTACCGGGATAGTGCTCTGGGCCTCTGTTATAGGCTCAAGCATCCTGGATAACGTAGTACTGGTAGCTGCCTTTATCCCGGTCATACAGAGTTTTCAGGGTTTAAACCTAAATCTTCAGCCGCTCTGGTGGGCCCTGCTTTTCGGAGGCTGCTTCGGAGGCAATATCACCCTAATCGGCTCAACCGCAAATATCGTGGCCCTGGGGATACTAGAAAAAGATAAGAATATCCGCATTAACTTTTTTCAATGGTTTTGGATAGGGCTTACAGTAGGGCTTATTACTACAGGCATTGTCTGGGTGGCGCTCTTACTTTTGCCAATCTACCGATGAAATATATAGCATTAAGCGTATTCTTAGGAGTAGTTTGATATGGAGCCGAAATTCTTTTCGCTGACGGTTTTTGTGCTGGCCTATTTACTTTTTATTGCCTTGCCGTATAAACGCGCGCATGTGGCGGTTGCGGCCGCTGCGCTGCTTCTTATATTCAGGGTTATATCTTTCCGCGAAGCCTTTTTTGCGGTCAACTGGAACGTGATGGGGATATTTGTCGGTACCTTGGCGCTGGCAGATGCTTTTATGGCCAGCCGCGTGCCGGCATACATTGCCGAGGTCATCGTCGATAAGGCAAA
>VGKF01000180.1 GCA_016867175.1 Candidatus Omnitrophota bacterium
AATATCCGCATATTTTTAACTCGATGTATATAGCGGCGATAAAGACTGCCGAGGCCTCAGGGACCCTAAACGATGCCTTAGGCCGCCTGGCAGCTTTAGGAGAGTATGATGAGAAGATCCGCATGCGTATTAAAACCGCTACCCGCTATCCCGTATTTGTAGTAGCAGCTATAATTATAGGATTTTTTGTCTTGACTGCGTTGGTTGTGCCGCGCTTCGCAAAGATCTACAACCAGTTTACCACTACCCTGCCTTTGCCCACGCAGATTCTCCTTGGGACTCACTATGCCATCACGCACTATTGGTGGCTTATTATTATCTTGGCTGTTATTTTTTCCGTTGGCTTTACCAGATTTATTAATACTAAAAAAGGCAGACAGTTATGGGATGCCTTCAAACTTAAAGTCCCTATCTTCGGCCAATTGGTACTGAAGTTAGCCATGGCCAGGTTTGCGCGTATCAGCGGAACGCTTCTTAAAACCGGGGTAAGCCTTTTTGAGGTTTTAGACCTCACAGCAGCAGGCGTAGGCAATGTGGTCATTGCTAAAACAATAGCAGATATAAAAAAAGGCGTAAGCGAAGGCAAAGGATTTTCTGAGCCAATGAGGGAGAGCGGGGTATTCCCTTCTATAGTGGTGCAGATGGTTTATATCGGAGAGCAGTCCGGAAGGCTGGATGACCTGTTGCTTCATGTGGCCGATTATTACGATTCCCAGGTATATTATACCGTGGATAATCTTACCTCTTTGATTGAGCCTTTATTGATATTTGTTTTAGGGTGCGCGGTCTTGTTTATGGCCTTGGGGATATTCCTTCCGATGTGGAGCCTGATGAATTTATTTAAGGTTTAAGTTTTACTGCTTAATATTGAGTAAAAGAAGAAGCGGATTTAGTTTATTAGAGCTGATCATTGCGCTGGTAATCATCGGAATATTGGTTGCCTCGTTCGTAGGTTTTATTTATAAAGCATCTGTCATCGCGCGCCAGCAGGTTCTACAGGTAGAATTAAAGAGCCTACGCACAGCCCTTCTTTTATATAAGACTATAGAAGGCCGTTATCCGGATAACCTGGCAGTGTTTATAAAGGCAAGGTATAAAATCTATGATAGGGAGGGTATTTTCGGGGAAGAGTTCCTGGGAGGCCTTACAGTTGACGGGAAGGGCTATCCTGCGGATGCCTTTGGCAGCAGGTTTAACTATAACCAAAAGACAGGCGAGGTTTACTCGTCTACTCCAGGCTATGAAAGGTGGTGATAGTTAATAGGGTTTAGTATCTTTATAGTTTTTAACAGAAAGAAAGGAGGAGGTAAAGATGTCAAGAGCAAAAGGTTTTACATTAATCGAATTGGTTATGATCATAGTTATTTTGGGGATTCTTTCGGCAGTCGCAATCCCTAAGTTTTTTGATCTGCAGACCAGTGCCAAGATAGCGGCTGAAAAAGGTATTGTGGGAGGGGTGAGGGCTGGTATCAGCACCTATTATGCTAATCAGTGTACCAATGCTACCTGTGCCTATCCTACTACTTTGGATTCAGCTGTAGTGGGTGCATGTAATACCACCAACGCCTGTTTTGGTACCGTTCTTTCTCAAGGCGGGGTTACCGCGGATTGGACCAAGGCAACCGCGACTACCTATACCGGCCCGACAAATACTACATATACCTATACTTCGGGAACCGGTACATTTCAATAAAGCATTTTAGGTGAAGAGACTGAATAAAAGCGGCATTACGCTGCTAAGTGCCGTATTATTGATCATTGTTGCCTCTGTTGCGGTCTTAAGCACCACTGTGTTTATCGTCGAGCGCCTAAGCCAGGAAAAGACTTATCAATTGAGGACGCAGTGCGTTTATCTTGCCCAGTCAGGGATACATAACGCCATATACCGCTATCGCTTTAATGATTTGGCAGCGAACGGATACTTTTCCCTGGGCCAGACTAATGTCGATGCCAATAATTTCTTTGTCCTTGGCGGAACGGCTGCCGATTTGTTAATGACTGACACTGCTGCTTCTAGCGTGGGGGGGGGGCTGGAAGCC
>VGKF01000181.1 GCA_016867175.1 Candidatus Omnitrophota bacterium
ACGAATTACACACCTTGGTAGGGGCAGGCGCAGCAGAGGGGGCGATTGACGCCTCAAATATATTGAAGCCGGCCCTATCGCGCGGCGAGATGCAGTGTATCGGGGCTACCACTTTAGATGAATATAGAAAGTACATTGAAAAGGATGCAGCGCTTGAGCGCAGGTTCCAGACTATTATGGTTGAGCCTCCCTCTGTTGAGCAGACAGTAGAGATCTTAAAGGGCTTGCGCGATAAATACGAGGCGCATCACCGGGTTACTTTTAAGGATGATGCCCTGGAGGCAGCAGCAAAGATGTCTGACCGCTATATCTCAGGAAGGTTTCTTCCGGATAAGGCGATTGATTTAATAGATGAGGCAGGTTCACGCGCGCGTTTAAACGTACTAGTAGTCCCGCCTGATATCAAGGAGTTTGAAGGGAAGGTTGAGAACCTACGTAAGGAGAAAGAGGCCTATATAAAAAGCCAGGATTTTGAAAAGGCTGCTTCGTTAAGAGACCAGGAACGCCAGGCGCGGCAGGAACTGGAACGCTTGAACAAGGAATGGTCACAGGCAAAAGATAAGATGCGGCCCGAGGTTTCTTCTGAGGAGATTGCCAAGATCGTAGCCCAGTGGACAGGCATACCTATATTTAGATTAGAAGAGAAAGAAGGAGAAAAATTACTCAAGATCGAAGAAGAGCTGCATAAGCGGGTAGTAGGTCAGGATGAGGCGATTTTGGCTATTGCCCATGCAGTACGCAGGTCGCGTGCAGGGATAAAAGACCCCCGTAGGCCGATAGGCTCATTTGTCTTCTTGGGACCCACCGGCGTGGGTAAAACATTATTGGCCCGCGCCCTGGCTGAGTTTATGTTTGGCGATGAGGATGCGCTGCTGCAGTTAGATATGTCAGAGTATATGGAGAAGTTTAATGTCTCCCGCTTAGTGGGCGCGCCTCCCGGATATGTTGGCTATGAAGAAGGAGGGCAGCTTACCGAAAAGGTCAGGCGCAGGCCTTATTCGGTTATACTCCTGGATGAGATAGAGAAGGCTCATCCAGACGTCTTCAATCTCCTGTTGCAGGTCTTAGAAGACGGCCGGCTCACCGATAGCTTCGGTAGAAAAGTTGATTTCAGGAATACGGTTTTGATTATGACCTCAAACGTGGGAGCGGAATTAATCCGCAGGACCGGTTCATTAGGCTTCAAGAATCAGAAAGAGGATGTCGGTTATCAGGAGATGAAGGATAAGCTATTGGAAGAAGTGAAACGCACCTTTAAGCCGGAGTTCTTAAACCGCGTTGATGATATTATCGTCTTTAGGCCTTTAGTCAAAGAGGATCTGGAGCGTATAATCGATATTGAAATAGGTTTTGTGGCTGAGAGGCTGAAAGAACAAAAGATAAGCTTGGAAGTCACTCAGGAGGCGAAAGATTTCCTGATTGAGAAAGGTTTTGACCCTGTATTCGGCGCCAGGCCTCTTAAAAGGACTATACAAAGATTCATAGAGGATTCCCTGGCCTCCGAGATCATCTCTAAGAAGTTCAAAGAGGGTTGCGTGATTAAGGTTACCCGTAAAAATGAAGAGTTAATCTTTGAGCAATGACAATAATATCCGATTTCTTTATTAATCTAGGCCATAAGGTAATTTCATTCCTGTATTTTTTAGGGGGCTTAAGCAACTTAGCTGCCCAGACCTTGTATTTTACCTTTACCCCTCCTTATCAAAGGAGGCGCATCTTTGATCAGGCCAAAAGGACTGGTTACGATAGCCTGCTGATAGTTTCGTTAATCGGCATGTTCATCGGTGTGATCATGGCCCTTCAGACAGCAGTGCTTATGCAGCGGCTGGGTTCTGAGATGTATATCGCCAGCATTGTCGCGCTTTCGCTGGTCAGGGAATTAGGACCGGTAATTACCGCGTTAATAGTGGCAGGCAGGGTAGGGGCCGCTATTACTGCCGAGATAGGCTCTATGCAGGTAACCGAGCAGATAGATGCGCTGGAGGCCTTCGCTACTAATCCTATAAAATACCTGGTGGTCCCTAGGTTT
>VGKF01000182.1 GCA_016867175.1 Candidatus Omnitrophota bacterium
GGGCTCTTGGTATCATTCGGCTTTTTGATTATTGCCATGACCGTGCATGAGTTTGCGCACGGTTTTCTGGCTTATAAGTTAGGGGATAGTACTGCCAAATATTCAGGAAGGCTCACTCTAAACCCCCTGGCGCACATAGACCCCTTAGGTACCATAATCATACCTCTCTTGCTTTTTATCACTACCCGAGGACAATTTGTCTTTGGCGCAGCTAAACCAATACCCATAAACTACCTGGCCCTGCGTAACCCCAAAAAGGATATTATTTGGATCGGGGCAAGCGGGCCTTTAGCTAACTTTGCCTTAGCCATAGTTTTTAGCCTGTTCTTTAGAGTAGCAGCTGAAGAGCCTATAATAAATTTTATCTGCCAAGGGATGATATATGTGAATGTGGTATTGGGGGTATTTAACCTGATACCTATACCGCCCCTTGACGGTTCGCGTATCTTAATGGGATTATTACCCGAAAAGATTGGCTTACGCTATTGCCAGCTTGAGCCTTACGGGTTTTTTATTATAGTCGCGCTTATAGGCCTGGGGTTATTTGACCTGGTTGTTTTACCATCTGTGAGGGTTATCTTAGGGCTACTGGGAGTCTTAGCTTAATATCATGCATATTTTAAAGGTAGGTCTTAAAAATCGCTCTTATAATATCATTATCGGACAGGGGGCATTAAGGCAGCTGGGCAGGCATATCAAGGCATTGGGGCTAGGGGACGTTGCTTATATAATTACTAACCGCTTTATAAAGAAAAGGCACGGCGCAATACTCGATAAGGTTCTTAAGCGGGCCCGCATAGAAAGAAGGTTTAAGCTTGTAGCTGATAGCGAAAAAAGCAAGTCCCTGGAGACTGTATCTTCGATTATCAGCGAGATAACCGCGTATGATAAAAACAGGAAAATCTTTATCATTGCTTTCGGAGGCGGGGTAATCGGAGACCTTTCCGGATTTGTAGCCTCGATTTACAAGCGGGGGGTATCCTATATTCAGGTTCCCACTACCTTACTGGCGCAGGTTGATTCCAGCATCGGAGGAAAGACCGCAGTTGACCTTAAGGAGGCTAAAAACCTGGTAGGCGCATTTTATCAGCCGGGCCTGGTTTGTTCAGAGGTAGGGTTTCTTAAGACCCTTAAGCCCAGGCAGCTAAGGAGCGGACTGGCAGAGGCAATAAAATACGGGATTATTAAAGAGGCTAGTTTCTTTCATTATCTTGAAAAAAGATATAAAGATGCCCTTCTTTTAAAGAAGCCGGTGATAGAGTTTATCGTTAAAAAATGCAGCTCCATAAAAGCTGATTTTGTAAGCAGGGATGAGCGGGAAGAGAGGGGTATCAGGACAGCCCTGAATTTCGGCCATACTATAGGCCATGCCCTTGAGGCAGCCTCTGGTTATAATGCATATAACCATGGCGAGGCAATAGCCTTAGGTATGCTGGTAGCAGCAGATATCAGCAGGAGATTGGGACTTATTGATAACGCCGTCCTGGTAAGGATAGAAAGGCTTATTAAGGCAGTAGGCTTGCCGTTAAGGATAAAAGGGGTAGGCCTTACATCTATAATCAAGGCTTATTATCATGATAAGAAGTTCCGCGGCAGTAAAAACAGGCTTGTGCTTATCAGCGCTATCGGTAAGGCAAGAGTCACAGAAGAAGTACCTTTAGCTTTAATAAAAGAGGCGATCAAAAGCAGATTTTGATTTTATCTGCCTTGGCTGGAAAGATTAATAGCAGAATCCTCGTATTTTAAATCTACCCCGTCTAAACTAATCCGTACTACAGTAGCCCCTGAAATTTTATCCCCTTCTTTTACTATCTGATTATTAATCAGGGCATATCCTATCTGCTCTGAAAAGAATATACCGCTTAAGGTTAGCTCGGATGGGCTCTTTTTCTGCGGGGCGGCTATCTCTATCTGGCCGGGAGGAGGGGGTTGCGGCAAACTAACAGCCTGCGGTATTATTTTTTGCGTAGCAGGCTTATTCACAGGGGCATAAGTTTTATG
>VGKF01000183.1 GCA_016867175.1 Candidatus Omnitrophota bacterium
TCTCTCTGCTTGCCTAATTGCTTTATCAGCTTCTTTCTGGGAGTAGTAATGGTCTTACCGAGGAACTTCTCTATGCGCATGTAGGTATCAACGTCAAACAAAAGAAATATTCCGACTAAAAAAGTAACCGGGCTGGTAATCAAGAAGAAGAACTTAAGGAAATTAGCAAAAACCATATCGTTTGCCATCTGCCTCCCCCCTATCTTTGATTAATTAATGCGCCCAGCAGGAATCGAACCTGCAACAACCAGCTCCGTAGGCTGATGCTCTATCCAATTGAGCTATGGGCGCATAGATAATTAAACCCAGCAATATATCGAAGCCCCTCATCCCTTTGGGATGAGGGATACATTCGCAGACGCCAGCCATAAACCCTAGCGGGCTACAGCTTACTTCGCTTACGCTCAGTAAGCTGTCTGTTCATGTAAGCTATGGGCGCAAGATTTATCATTTCATTATATAAACTAAGTGATAAAAATTCAATTGTTTTATTACCTAAGATTTTAAGATTGACTTCCCGATTTTTAGGTGTGAATTAAATGAAAACAGTGGAACTATGAAAAGAAGCTCGTCTCGGTATTCTTAGTTAGCGCTAGTGCCTTAAGGGCACAATTTCTCTTGGTTTCAGGCAGGACGGGATATTTATTCCAGGTTACATGTGGCGGCAGCGCTGTCAAAGGCTATCATTGAGGCAGGGTAATCATTGTAACATTCAGGCTGGTGAAAAATCTGACTAAGGATACTTACTTGTATACTTTAAATCCTGGAAGCCGCTCGTTCTTCTGCATCTGAAAACGCTTATCATCAACATTCATCAGTGCCTTGATATAGCGCCAAGAGACAAAGGTATTAGCTTTAACTTTCTCTTTTACCTGTTTATTCTCCGGTATAAGATTGCCGTTCTCATCCCACCAGATACCCAGCTCGTACGCCGGATTCTCAATCCAGACCCCTTCGTTATCAACCCCTGCCACTACTGCCCAGATTTCATCTTTAAAGATCTGAAATAAAGGCAGATCCATGCGTATCTCTTCTGAAAACTTAAACAAGACCAGCTTTCCTTTAAGCTCTTCTAGCTGCATAGCACCCTCCTCTATAATAGCCTATTCTATCAATACTACTCCAAAATAATTTGTTTTACAACGTAGCGAAGTTACTACTTGAATTGCAAAACCGTTGTTACGCGCGGTCTGGTAAATATCTATTCCACAGGCCTCAATCGAAGGCCTGGCTTTCTCAGGGCGCCGGCAGCTTTTTTGTGCCTAGGCTTAACTTTAGCTTCGGTTTTCTTCCAAGGCTTGGGCTGCACTTTAGATTTAGGCCGCTCCGCAGGTTTAGCAGCAACCTTACGCATATAACTGCGCGTGCGCCTGCCTACTTTATATCCGCTTCTCTTATTAAAAACAGGATTAAACCAGGCATCTTCCTTTTGCGTTTTTTCTTTACGGGTGATAACCTGGATATTAACTTCAACTTTAGCCTTTATCTTCTTTTTTTTCTCTGCTTCCCTCTCCTCTTTAGTTTTAATACGCGCTGCGCTTACATTAAGAGGCCTGCCCATCCATTCTTTAGCGTTAAGCGCATCTATTGCGACTTTGGCCTGCCCTTCATCAGGCATATCTACAAAGCCAAATCCCCTTGATTTTTTGCTATTTTTCTCTGTTATAATCAGCACAGAGGCAACGCTCCCAAAAACTTCAAAGGCCTTCTTTACATCCGCCTCAGTAGCAGCAAATGATAAATTACCAACGAAGATCTGCATTTTAAACTCCTAGCTATATAAATAAAAAACCGGTTGTTATCCAGTAATGTTATCTTCTAAAGATTACAGCCGGCCAGATACGCTATGGCGTTTTTTCTTTCAACGGTGAAATTTATGACGGAACGCACGAGCCCTCGCAGAGGGCGAATCAACTAAAGCATTTCTCAATTGGCGGTGCGCCTATAATCGTGTTCGAATGCTTTTTGGCGCACCATCATCATAATT
>VGKF01000184.1 GCA_016867175.1 Candidatus Omnitrophota bacterium
TAATCAATTTTGCTACTACGCCCAGTGTATCTTCGCCTCCTACTGCAATTAAGGCATCCAGGCCTAGCTTTTTATAGTTAGCCCGCACCTTCTCTAACCCCCCCTCCTTTTTGTAAGGGTTAGTGCGGCTGGTTCCTAATATGGTGCCGCCTTTAGGCAAGATCCCTGAAACCGCATCAAGGTTCAGGGAAAGGCAATCATTCTCGATTAGGCCCTTCCAGCCGTTCTTGATCCCTAATATCTCATACCCATGGTTCATCCCTTTTCTGACCACTGCCCTAATGACCGGGTTTAACCCGGGACAATCCCCTCCGCCAGTAAGAATGCCAATCCTTGCCATGACTTTTTCCTCCAAAATGATTGTTAAGGTTTTAAACCCTTCCGTAACCACCAAATGGTATGGGCGGTTCTTCCTTTGTTGCTTCCCTTCTCTTTTTTTCTTCCATAGAAATAATTTTAGCTACATGGATTTTTACTATAATCTGTTCTTCCAGGCCTAATACTTCCTGTATCTTGGATTTTGTAATCTCCTGAAGCCTTGAGGTCAGCTCTGGAATATTCGCCTCAGACCTTAAAATCACTCTCAGGTCCACCATAATCCCTTTTTTGGAGGCAATCACGTCCGGACGCAACTCTTTTATCTCGGGGATAACTCCTCCCAGGCGTTTTATCAGATCCTCAACAGCAGAAAGCGCTATAGTTACTTCTCCGGAGGCCGTAGCAAAAGCGATAGTCCTTTCGCGCTGGAAACGACCGAGTATTAATTGCGCAAAAGAAAAACTGATTAATATGAGCAACACTCCAGAAAGGCCTACAATTATCCTGGAGTTAAGGTTAGCATGCAGATATGCCAAGACGCTATTTATATCCTGTGACTGCAGGAGATTCAGTGAAAAAACTATCAGTACCACTCCTATCAAGATAAGGATTACTGCGTAAAATAATATGCCTAAAACAGTAAATAGCCTCATTAATTACCCCCTCTCTATGCCCTGCACATTCACATTTATATCCTTTATTAAAAGGTTGGTCATTTTTTCAAGCCCGCTACGCACGCTCTCCTGCACGCGGTTCGCAATATCCGGTATATTAAAACCGTATTTTATAATTAGCGGTATTTCAAGCCTTACCTCTTCGTTTCTGTCTATCTCAACCTTGATGGCTGCCAGAGACTTCTTCCCTATCAACTCGTAGAGCCCGCTTTTTAAATCTCCTCCGATACGCTTGACGCCGGGTATCTCCACAGCCGCTATAGAAGCAATGGAGGCAATGACATTCTTGTGTATCCTGATCGCGCCTAAATCTGTACGGGATTCTTCTTTATGCATTATTCCTCCGTCCTATCTTCTTTAAACATATCCTGCACAAAATGGGTAGATATATCCCCTTTAAGAAACAGCGGGTTGCTAAGCAGGCTTAAGTGAAAATTTATGGTCGTTTTAATAGGCGCAATATGAAACTCGCTTAAGGCCCTGCGCATTATCTGGATCGCCTCCGGCCTGGTCTTTGCATAAGTTATAAGCTTGGCTACCATGGAATCATAGTAGGGTGAGATTTCGTAGCCTGGATATATATGCGTATCTACGCGTACCCCCGGCCCTCCGGGAAGGTTAAGCGCCTCAATCTTTCCTGGAGAGGGCATAAAATTATTCTCAAAATCTTCGGCATTGATGCGGCACTCTATGGCCGAGCCCTTTATCTTTATATCGTCCTGCTGGAAATGCAGCCTCTCTCCTGCAGCGATGCCTATCTGTTCTTTTATCAGGTCTATCCCGGTGACCATCTCCGTGACCGGATGCTCTACCTGGATGCGAGTGTTCATCTCCATGAAATAAAAGTTGTTATACTGATCTAGAAGAAATTCAATCGTACCTGCACTCACATAATTAACTGCCCTGGCCCCTTTAATAGCCAGATCTCCCAAGCGTTTACGCAGTTTACCATCTACCGCAGGAGACGGAGACTCCTCTAATAGTTTCTGGT
>VGKF01000185.1 GCA_016867175.1 Candidatus Omnitrophota bacterium
TTGCGGTTTCCGGCTTTGGTCGCGGGCTGTTTTTCCTTATTCAGTATATCTTTGAGCTCCACCATAAACTGACCCACATCCTTAAACTGCCGATATACCGAAGCAAATCTCACATAGGCTACGTCATCTATTGACTTGAGCCTCTCCATTACCAGCTCCCCTATCCTCGAGGAAGATACCTCGCGGTCTGATTTCTTCTGTATCGCGCGCTCAACCTGGATGACAATATCCTCCATCTTCTCCATGCTCACCGGCCTCTTTTCGCAGGCGCGGGTTATCCCGGCAAGGACTTTCTTGCGGTCAAAAGGCTCTCTGCGATTATCCTTTTTGATAACCATCAGCGATACTTCTTCTATATATTCATAAGTAGTGAAACGCTTACCGCACTTTAAACACTCGCGCCTGCGCCTTATCGCAGACTCCTCCTGCGTTGCGCGCGAGTCCACTACCTTATCCTCTTTATAGCCGCAGTGAGGGCATCTCATTTTATCTTCTTTACCTTAATCTCGGCCTCTCTTAGGAAATCCATTGCCATCTTATCAGGATAACCGTCTGAAATAATAATCTCTTTTATCCCGGCATTGATCAACATCTTGGCACAGATAATGCAGGGCTGGTTAGTAACGTAAAGGGCGCTATTTTTGGTGCTTATACCGTAAAGGGCAGCTTGCAGCAGCACATTCTGCTCGGCGTGCAGGCCACGGCAGAGCTCGTGGCGCTGGCCAGAGGGTATCTTTAGTTTATCCCTGAGACAATCCGTATCAATACAGTGGCTTATGCCTGAGGGCGCTCCGTTATAACCGGTAGCCAAGATCTTTTTATCCTTTACCAGGACCGCCCCTACGCGGCGGCGCAGGCAGGTTGCCCTCTTAGAAACCAGATGGGCCACCTCTAAGAAATATTCATCCCAGCCAGGACGATTAAAGTCTTTCTTTCTTATTTTAGCGCTTACCATTTTAGCAGCTCCGGATAAAGCGGGAATCTCCTGGCTAGCCCCAGTACTTTGAGCCTGATCTCTTTTAGCTTTTTAGAGTCATCGCTTAGCTCTATTGCTTCGTTTATGAATTGACCGATTTTACGCATCTGAAATTCCTTCATCCCGCGCGTAGTCACTGCAGCAGTCCCCAGACGTATGCCGCTGGTAGTAACCGGGCTCTTCTTATCAAAGGGTATAAGATTTTTGTTTACTGTAATACCTGCTTCTTCCAGGGCCCTTGAGGCATCTGAGCCGGTAATCCCCTTCTCCGTCAAGTCTACTAGCATAAGATGCGTATCTGTGCCTCCCGAGACAATCCTAAACCCTAGCTTGGCTAAAGAACTGGCTAGCTCTTTAGAATTCTTGACTATCTGACGCTGGTAAACCCTGAATTTAGGGCTTAATGCCTCCTTAAACGCCACTGCCTTGGCTGCAATGGTATGCATCAACGGGCCACCCTGTATCCCTGGGAAAATCCTACTGTCAATCTTCTTGGCGAATTCTTTTTTACAGATTACAAAACCTCCCCTGGGGCCGCGTAAGGTCTTATGGGTAGTAGAACTAACAAATTCGGCACAGGGCACAGGAGAAGGATGCACCCCTGCGGCAACCAGGCCGGCAATATGCGCCATATCCACAAACAGATACGCGCCCACCTTATCGGCAATCTTGCGGAACTTTACAAAATCTATCTTTCTGGGGTATGCTGAAGCCCCGGCCAGGATCATCTTAGGCTTGTGCCTCTTGGCCAGATCCAATATTTTGTCATAATCCAGCATCTCCGTATGTTTATCCACCCCATAGGTAACTATATTGTAGAACATCCCGGAAAAATTATGCGGATGGCCGTGGGTAAGATGCCCTCCGCAGGCTAAGTCCATAGCCAGGACCGTATCGCCTAATTTCAAGGCAGTCATGTAAACGGCCATATTTGCCTGCGTGCCTGAATGCGCCTGCACATTCACATGCTC
>VGKF01000186.1 GCA_016867175.1 Candidatus Omnitrophota bacterium
GCGTAGCTTATTAAAAGCCTCCTGCTGCAGGGTACTGGTGATAAAGGGCGGGCTAGGGTAGCGTTTCTTCTCGCTTTTTTTTATCTCTAAAACCTGAAATTCTTTATCCTTAATATCCCCTGTAATCTTTAAGGCCTCCTGGCTGTTAATAATCTTTGCCTCCTGGCCGTCTATCTTCTGTAGTTTAGCTAGAAATGCCCCTGCCTCTGTCCTCTTCTTTAACTGGGCTTCAATCTCCCAGTATTCCTGCGGCTTAAAGGCCAGGATCTTTCTTTCGCGTTCAACTATTAACCTTAAGGCCACTGATTGCACCCTGCCTGCGCTTAAGCCGCGGCCGATTTTTTTCCACAGCAGAGGGCTTAAAAAATACCCCACTAGCCTGTCCAAGACCCTCCTCCCAATCTGCGCATCGATCATCTTCAGGTCAAAATCGCGCGGATGAGCAAAGGCATGCTTCACTGCGTTAGAGGTGATCTCATGAAATACCACGCGCAGGACCTTCTTGTCTTCCAGTATACGGTTTTTAATCTGCCAGCCTATTGCCTCTCCTTCGCGGTCAGGGTCAGTAGCTATATAAATCACCTCTTTGTTCTTAGATTCTTTCTTTAAGAGCGTTAACACCTTGCTCCTGCCTTTGATCACCACATAGCGAGGCTTAAAGTTATTCTCTACATCTACCCCCAGCTCAGACTTAGGCAGGTCAATCAGATGCCCCAGTGATGAGAGCACGCTGAACTCAGCTCCCAGGATCTTGCTGATAGTCTTGGCCTTGGTAGGAGATTCCACTATTACTAAGCTCTTTTTCTTCTTCATTTAATTCCTTATAAATCTCCGCGGGGGTTAAAACCCCCGCGGCTTCTCAAATGAAATACTAAAGCGGCCTCCTTGCAGAAAACGCAAGGATTTCGTTAAATAAATACATTAGGCGCTCAATCTGGCCGCGAAAGTACAAATTGTTTACCCGGCAGCTCTTTGATCAATTTTTTAATCTGTAACTTTAACAGTATAACAGATATATCCGGGATGCCCATATTTATTTTTTCTATGATTTCATCCAGGTCTAGAGGCTGACTGGATAATAACCCAAATAAGACAGATTCTTTATCAGATAAATCGAGCTCTTGTTTAGCTGGTATAGCGCGCTCTTTATGGCTTATCTCTGCGCTAAAGTTAAACTCCTGGATGATATCTTCTGTGCAGGAGGACAGTTTTGCCCCTTGCTTTATCAGTTCATTTGTACCAAAAGAACTGCTGCAATCTATTTTCCCTGGCATAGCAAAAACCTCTCTACCTTGCTCTAAGGCAAAATCAGCGGTAATAAGCGCTCCGCTATTTTTAGCTGCCTCTACCACCAACACCCCCAGCGCAAGCCCGCTTATAGTGCGGTTACGCTGCGGAAAATGCTCTTTTAAAGGCGGCGCATCAATAGGAAATTCCGAAATTACCGCTCCGTTTTCAGAGATCTCCTGCGCGAGCTTTTTGTTTTCTGGCGGATAAATATTATTAAAGCCGCTTCCCATTACCGCGATGGTCCTGCCATTAGCCTTAATAGCGGCGCGATGGGCACAAGTGTCTATGCCACGGGCCATCCCCGAAATAATAGTAAAGCCCCTTTCAGATAATTCACTGCTGAATTTCTCAGCGCTGGCTAAACCATAGAAAGAGGCTCGCCGCGAACCAACTATAGCTACCCCAAGATTATCTTCTTTTTTTAATTCCCCTTTGACATAAAGGATTATCGGAGGGTCAGGGATATTCTTAAGGCTAACAGGATAATCGGCGTCTTCGCTAGAGATAATACAGAGCCCCAGTTTATGGGCTTCTCTAAACTCCCTATCTATATCTTCTTTTTTAAGCGAGGTAATTGCGCAGGCGATCTTTCCTCCGATACCGGAGACTGCGATAAGCTGATCTTGCGGGGCATTAAGTATA
>VGKF01000187.1 GCA_016867175.1 Candidatus Omnitrophota bacterium
GATTAAAATAACTACAGTAACGAAGAGGTTTATGCGTATATCGCGTATCATCTACAGTCCATTTTTAACTCTAAACTGCTAACCGCCTCTTTGAAAACCCTGCCCCTCTCTTCGTAATCGGAGAACATATCAAAACTGGAGCACATTGGAGAAAGTAAAACGCAATCTCCTGGGCTGGCTATACTAAATGCCCTGGATACCGCCTCCTGCATCGTATCTGCGCGCTCAAACGCAAGGCTGCCCTCTAAGGCATCTGCGATCAATTCCTTTGCTTCTCCGATAAGAACCACCTTTTTTACTTTTTTACGCGCAGATTTCAATATCATGCTATAGTCAATACCTTTGTGCCGACCTCCGGCAATTAGGACTATGGGCCTCTTGATATTCTCTATGGCCCAGATCGCAGATTCCGCAGTGGTAGCCTTGGAATCATTGATAAACTTTACGTTATTCAGCTCAGCTATCTCCTCCATCCGGTGTTCAATGCCCTTAAAATCAGCGAACACCTTAAGACAAAGCTCTTTTTCTATCCCCAGGATAGAACCTACCTCTACCACCGCTGCCTGATTGGGATTAAGTTGTTCTCCCTTAGAGAAATATATAACTTTAGACCTGGCCTCCCTGCCAATCTTAATCAATTCCTCATCCTCACCGTTAAGAATCAGATAATCCGAGTTCTCCTGATTCATAAATATGCGTTTCTTGGCATTAATATATTCCTGCATATCGCTGTATCTATCCAGATGGTTGCGGGTTAAATTGAGTATCAGCGCTATCTTTGGCCTGAACTTATCTATGCGCTCCAGCTGAAACGAGCTTACCTCCAAAGATACATAATCCCCCGGCCTTAATTTATCCAATTCTGCGCAAAAAGGATTGCCGATATTGCCGCAGACAACTGCCTTTACCTGTTTAGCCTTTAATATCTCTCCGATTAAAGTAGTAACCGTAGTCTTACCGCTTGATCCGGTAATGGCAATAATTTGAGCCGGACATAACAGAAACCCAAGCTCTATCTCGCTTATGACCGGGATATTAAACTCACCCGCCCAAATTACAGCCTCGCTCTCGTTGCTTACGCCCGGAGAAACTACTATCAGGTCTTTGTCTTTAATGAACCCTGGGGTGTGCTTGCCTAATTCAGCCTTAATCTTTTCGGATTTTAATTTCTTAAGGTTAGCAGCGGTTAATCTGTTATCCTGATTATCGCTCACATAAACCCTGGCCCCTAGATCATAAAGCAAGTTAGCGCAAGCCAGGCCAGAACGCGCCAGGCCCACAATAGTAATCTTCTTATCCTTAAAATATTCGGTGTTTTTCACAAGAAATAATATCCCTACCTTATCTTTAAGGTAATCAGGGTAAAAAGCGCCAGGAGGCTAGAGGCGATCCAAAATCTGACGATAACCTTGCTCTCAGGCCACCCTAAGAATTGGAAATGGTGGTGCAGAGGGGCAATTTTAAATATGCGTTTCTTGGTTAATTTAAAAGATCCTACCTGCAATATTACCGAAAGGGCCTCCAGGACGAATATCCCGCCCACGATAACCAGCAGCATTTCCTTTTTTATCAATAATGCCACTATCCCTAAGGCCCCTCCCAGGGCTAGCGAACCCACATCGCCCATAAAGACAGAGGCAGGGTAACAATTAAACCATAAGAATCCTAAGCCTGCCCCCAGTATGCTTGCGCAAAATACAGTCAGTTCTCCGCTACCTTCTATATAAGGGATTAAAAGATAGTGGCTAAATTTGATATTACCGGTCACATAGCTTAAAATACTAAAGGCGACTGCAACCATAATGACATTGCCGATAGCCAGGCCATCTAAACCATCGGTAAGGTTTACGGCATTAGAAGAACCGGCTATGACCAATATCACAAAAAGGATATAGAAAACCCCCAACTCCAAAGAAATATCTT
>VGKF01000188.1 GCA_016867175.1 Candidatus Omnitrophota bacterium
TGAGATTGCCGGGGTATCATCTATATAGATAGGTGCTTCGGAGAGCTTTCCCGCAGCTGCAGTCAGGCGCGGCCAGTCCGAGGCTGCAAGATAGCCGGTGCGCACCTTGTTTGCGTCTACCCTGGCATGCGAGCAAAGCAACCTCTGCGTAAGCTGTTCCTTAGACATCTCAAGGCTAAATACCGCCAAAGGAATCTTCTCCACTACGCCTGCGTACTCTGCTATACCTAGAGCCAGGGCGCTTTTACCCATAGAGGGCCTACCGGCGATAATAATCAAATCGGAATTCTGTAGCCCTGCGGTCTTGATATCAAAATCTATGAAGCCGGTAGGTATGCCGGTAACATGCGCCTTCTTCTGATAAAGCATATCTATGGTTTCAATGCTATCTTTGATAATCTCTTTAAGATGCAGGTAGCTGCCCTGGGTCTTGCGGTCGCTTACCTCAAATATAAACTTCTCCGCGTTATCCACCACCTCGTCAATATTCCCCTCGCTTTCATAGCACATCGAGATAATGCGGGTGGAGTTATTAATCAGGGTCCTTAAGATACTCTTTTCCTTTACAATACCGACGTAGTGATTTATATTGGCTGCGGTAGGCACGGCATTGACCAGTACCGTAAGAAAACTAGCGCCTCCTATTTCATTAAGATTACCCTTGCTCTTTAATTCGTTGGTAAGGGTAACCAGGTCAACCGGCTTATTGGCGTTGTATAGCCCCAGCATAGCCTCGAATACTTTTCTATGGGTATCATTATAAAAAGACTCCTTACCCAATATCTCAACAGCCACAGCAATAGCCTCTGAATCTATGAGCATAGAGCCTAGTACCGCCATTTCAGCTTCCAGGTTCTGCGGAGGGAGTTTTTCTAGGATTGCGTTTTCCATGGTTTACTTTTTTACTACCCAGACTTTTATTTTAGCACCGACCTCGGGGTGCAACTTAACCGGTATCTCATATATCCCCAGCGCCTTTATTGGCTCTTCCAGGGAAATCAACTCTTTATCGATATTAAAACCTTCCTCTTTTAAATTGCGTTCCAGATCTGCGGTAGTGATGCTTCCGTAAAGCACATCACCTTCCTGAACCAAAACAGGGATAGTCAGGGATAAGCCGTCTAATTTAGCCTTTAAATCCTGGGCTTCTTTTTTGGCTTTTTCTAGTTGCAAGACTTTCTTTTGTTTTTCCTGTTCAAGGCTTTTCAGGTTTGCCGCAGTTACAGGGATGGCAAGATTATTAGGCAAGAGAAAATTACGGGCAAAACCTTCCTTTACCTTAACCACCGCACCGGCCTTGCCTAATTTATTAATATCCTGCTTTAATATAACTTCCATGTAGACCTCTGGTTATACGCGGGTATAAGGCAGGAGGGAAATGAAGCGCGCCTTTTTTATCGCCTCTGCTACGCGCCTTTGATGCTTTGCGCAATTACCGGAGAAACGGCTAGAGACAATCTTGCCTCTTTCCTTAATCAAGCCTTCCAACAACTTTGCGTCCTTATAATCTATGATTTTAAGCTTATCTGCGCAGAAACGGCAGAATCTCTTTCTCTGGCGCATCAGCACATCTTTTTTCTTTATCGGCGTCTTAATCCTGGCTCTCATTCGCTTTCTCCTCGCTTTCATCTAGCCATGCTGTCTCTGTTGAAGGCTCGGTTACCCCTACTGCAGGCTCACCCCTTGAGGGTGCAGCTCCTAGAAATTGCACACGCTCAACCCTAATCTCGATTACGCTACGCTTCTGGCCGGAGTTATCCTCCCAGGAACGCGATTGCAGCCTTCCCTCCACGAATATGGGGCTGCCTTTATGCAGATACTGATTGCAGGTCTCCGCCTGTTTATCCCAGACTACGGCGGTAACGAAACAGACCTCTTCTTTA
>VGKF01000189.1 GCA_016867175.1 Candidatus Omnitrophota bacterium
TCAATAAAACCCCGACCGTAATTAAGACTACGCCAAAGATGATTAATGTCTTGCCGATTTCTTGCACTGTTCTGCCTCTCCGTAAATGCATCCGCAATATTTCTGACAATATATGCCTTTGGCCTTCGCTTCTTCGTGCGCCTTTCTAAACCCCGAACGGAAATCCTCATAATAAAACTCAATCCCCGTATCCCCCGCAACCTCATTACCTATATTTTTTAGCATCTCCTGGTCCTGATAAGGGCTGACCAAAAGCGTGCTAGTAAACACATTAAATCCTTCTTTCTTTGCCTTCTTTGCCGTCTCTGCTAACCTCAACCTCCAGCAGATCTCACACCTTCCCGGATTTGCCTCTTTCTTGTTGACCGCCTGAAAATACTCCTGCGGCCTATATTCAGGATAGATTACCTCTAAACCTAGCTCTTTGGCGTATCCTTCAACTGCCTGCTTCCTATTCTTATATTCGGCAAAAGGGTGGATATTAGGATTATAAAATAACCCGCTGGCTACATATCCCTTTCCTTTTAGCCGCTCTAAAGGATAAATCAGGCACGGCGCGCAACAAGTATGCAATAAGACTTTCATACTCAGGATCTTATCATGATTAATAACATCTTGAATCTCTTTACTGCCTTTAATGAATGCGGCTTATTAGCAGGCATAATAATCAGCTCTTCCTCCTTTGCCAGGTGCTTCTTACCAGAGATATAGATATTTGCTTCTCCGTCCAGTATATAAACCAAGGCATCAAAGGGTGCGGTATGTTCGCTTAGCCCCTCCCCCTTATCAAAGGCAAATACTGACACCGTCCCGGTTTGCTTACGTATGACTTCCCGGCTTACAACGGACCCCTTCTGATACCCTATTAACTTCGCCAACTTCATTTAAGCTCCTTCTATCAATAGATTGGCTGTGCGGGTGGCTTGGGCTGGTTTGAGACGCACGTAGAAAATTTGAGCGGGCAAGGTCCCCCGCAGCTTCACAAAATGAGGATGCGGGGGGAGCGAAAATTTTCTCCGAGCGAAGTCCCGCCTCGCTGGGGCGGGACGAGCGGTGCGGCGAAAACAGCCCAAGACAGGCCCTGCGCCTGTTATCTATTTAAAAGAGGTCTTCTTGTTTCTCGTATTTTTTACCGAAGTGCTCGAAGGCAAGCTTTGTGGCAAGTCTACCCCTTGAGGTACGTTTCAAGAACCCGGCTTTTAAAAGATAGGGCTCAACCGTATCTACGACAGTATCCACTTCTTCATTCAGGCTGGCAGCCAGAGACTCAACTCCTACAGGCCCGCCATTAAATGACTCTAAGATAAGCTTTAAGACCCTGCGGTCAAGCTCGTCTAATCCTGCCTTATCAATACCTAAGTCATCCAGCGTCTTTGCTGCAACTTCAGGGTTAATCTTTTTTATCTTTAATACCTGGGCATAATCACGAATCCTGCGCAGCAGGCGGTTAGCAACACGCGGAGTGCCGCGGGCGCGCCTTGCGATTTCATTGGCTGCTTCGTCTTCTATATCCATTGAGAGGATTTTGGCTGAGTGCTTGATAATCTTTGCCAGATCCTCCATCTTATAAAAATCCAGGCTATAGAATATTCCGAATCTACTACGAAGCGGCGCGGCTAATAACCCGCTTCTTGTGGTTGCACCGACCAGTGTAAATGGTTTAAGATTGAATTTAATGGTCTTGGCATAAGGCCCTTTATCGATCACAAAATCTATCTGGAAGCTCTCCATCGCCGGATACAAGAACTCCTCAACTACTTTGGAGAGCCGATGAATCTCATCAATAAAGAGGATATCGCCTTTTTCAAGGTTAGTAAGTATGCCGATTAAATCTCCTGCGCGCTCAATAGCAGGGCCTGAGGTTGCG
>VGKF01000190.1 GCA_016867175.1 Candidatus Omnitrophota bacterium
CACGTCTCTGGGATCCATCACCTCGGTTATGGTAACCAGGCCTAACTCATCGCCTACCTGCTTTAGGATCTTAAGCCCTTCCTCTCCCAATCCTTGAAAACTGTAAGGAGAGGTACGCGGCTTAAAGGCGCCTCCGCGTAACACCGACGCCCCTGTTTTTTTTATCAGCTTGGCGGTCTCGTATAAGGTATCCTTATCTTCTATAGCGCAAGGCCCGGCCATGACGACTATCTTCTTACCGCCTATCTTGATGCCCTTGCCTAAATCAACCAGTGAATCTTCTGAGCGGAACTCGCGGGAGACTAATTTATAAGGCGCAAGTACTGGTATTACCTTTTCTACTCCCGGGAAAACCTCTAAAGGAGTGACCCTGAGCAGATCCTCCGGGCCGATCACGCCGATGATAGTGCGCTCTGTACCCTTGGAAACATGCGGCTTCAGTCCCAGCTTCTGGACTTTTTCAATTATATGGCTTACCTGTGATTCTGTGGCATCGGGCCTTAAAACTATAATCATCTACAACCTCCGATTGGTAATGCTATTTATACAATACCTTCTTTAGTACCCTGATAAACCTTTCATTCTCTTTTTTCTTGCCTATGGTCACGCGGATAAAACTATTCAGGCCATACTGTTTCATATCCCTTACGATTACTCCGTATTTAAGCATATCCCGGAAGACCCCGAAGCAGTCTTTGCCTGTATCAATAAGGATAAAGTTAGCTACCGAAGGTAAATAGGCTATGCCCATAGCATCCAGGCAGCTATAAAGATATTTTTTTCCTTCTAATACAGTGTTCTTTGTCTTTAATAAAAATTTCTTATCATCCAGCGCCGCCAAGGCAGCCTGCTGCGCCAGGAGATTAACATTAAAAGGCTGCCTGGCCCTCTCCATGTAAGCGCTAAATTCAGGGCGGGCGATGGCATATCCTATCCTAAGGCCGGCCAGGCCGTAAGCCTTAGAAAAGGTCTTGAGTATTATTACGTTTCTATTGTTTATATACTTGAGGCTGCCGGGAAAATCATCTACATCTATAAAAGTATCATATGCCTCATCCAAAACCAGTATCAAATCCTCTGGGAGCCCGGCAAGGAAATCCGTAAACTCATACTTTGTAACATAGGTACCCGTAGGATTGTTAGGATTGGCAATAAAGACCAGCTTTGTATTTTTATCTATCCTTCTTTTAATCGCCTCCAGGTCATATTTAAAATACTTAAGGGGCACGGTAATAATCTTACGATTATTGATCTGTGAAATAATCCCGTATTCAAGGAAGGTATTATCCGCCGTGATAATATTCTGATCATCTTCCACAAAGGTCTTAATGATTACATCGATGAGCTCATCAGAGCCGTTGCCTAAGACAAAATTAAAAGGCTTTAGGTTAAATGCCCTGGCCAATCTCTTTTTTAGATAAAACCCCTGGCTGTCCGGGTAACGGTTTATCCCAGAGAGGTTTTTCTTTATCGCCTCTATTGCCCGGGGAGAGCTACCCAGCGGATTCTCATTAGAGGCTAATTTTATAACCTCTTTTAGCCCCAGCTCCCTCCTGGTCTCCTCTATGGGTTTTCCGGCTATGTAGGCAGTGGTATTGATTATATTCTTGCGTATCAAACTCATCTTATTACTCCCCTACCGGGTAAGAACCTAATATTTTTAAAAACCTGCATTTATTCTCAAGCTCCCTAAGCGCGCTCTTAACCTTAGCATTCTCCTTGTGTCCTTCTAAGTCTACAAAAAAGTAGTAATCCCAGGCCTTCTTTTTAGAGGGCCGGGATTCAATCTTAGTCAGATTAATCCTATGCTTTTTAAAAGGCATCAACATATCCTGCAACGCCCCT
>VGKF01000191.1 GCA_016867175.1 Candidatus Omnitrophota bacterium
TTAATTATTCCCGCCTTCTCAGAGGCAATTTCTCTTAAGCTATTGCCCAGTTTTTGGGTATGCTCATAACTTATGGGCGTAATAGCAGAGGCTAAAGAATTTACTGTATTTGTGGCATCGAGCCTCCCGCCTAGACCGGTCTCTAAAACCGCAAAGTCAACTCCCTGTTCTTTAAAATAAACAAATGCCAGGGCAGTATAGGCCTCAAAAAAAGAAAGCTGTCCTAATGGCGAACTAATATTATACTCTTCTATTTTTGGCCTCAGATAATCTACTAGCCGTATTAAATCTTCTTCTGGGATCGCCCCTTCGAAGTCTACTTCAGCCGTCCTCTCTTCTCCTTGCCTATACGGCTGAAGGATCCTGATCCTTTCTCTAAAACTTAAAAGATGTGGAGATGTATATAGCCCGACCTTATATCCTGCCTCTCGTAATATATAACTAATAAAGGCGCAGGTTGAACCCTTACCTTTTGTCCCTGCAATATGTATAGATTTTAAGCTATCTTGGGGATTGCCTATTATATTTAAGAAATTATTAATACGCTCTAACTTTATGGATTCCTTATATGGATAATTAGCTATCTTTTCGTAGTTAATAAAGGAGTCCAGATATGCTAATGTTTCTGGGTAGGTCATAATTTAATCGGTAGGCTGCGGGTATTAAGTAGCGGCTATGGAAAAAAATCTAAGTAGTAAGGCTTAATGCCTGAAATGCCTGATACCGGTAAAGATCATCGATACTTTATGCTTATCGCAGGCCTTGATTATCTCTGTGTCTGCTATCGATCCGCCTGGCTGTATTATGGCTTTTACACCTGCTTTAGCTGCCTCTATAACTGCGTCTTCCTTAGGGAAGAAGGCATCTGAGGATAAACAGGAATTGCTGCTTAGCTTACCTGCCTTCTTACGGGAGATCATTACCGAATCAACCCTGGACATCTGACCTGCTCCGATACCTACGGTTTTTGTCCCGCGGGTCAAGACAATAGCATTAGACTTTACGTGTTTGGCTACCTTCCAGCCGAAGATAAGGCTCTTTAATTCTTTTTTAGTAGGTTTTTTCTTGGTGACTACTTTTAGGTTATCCAAATCCAGGGTCTTTAAATCTTTATCCTGCAGAAGCAAGCCGCCGCTTACGCGTTTAAACTCCGGCTCATCTATAGTTCCCATATCATCAATCTCAAGCAAGCGCAGGTTCTTCTTATCTTTAAATAACGCCGCAGCCTCTTTATCAAAGCCAGGGGCAATAATACATTCCAGGAAGCCGCTTTTAGCAATTACCTTGGCGGACTTATAATCAAGCCTCCTATTCAAGGCTACGATGCCTCCGAAAGAAGAAAGAGGGTCGCATTTCCAGGCAGCCATAAACGCCTTTTCTAGAGTCTTGTCTTCGGCTACGCCGCAGGGATTATTATGCTTTACTATAACTGCCGCCGGGTTGCTAAACTCCTTCACTAGCTCAAGTGCAGCATGAAGGTCCAAAATATTATTGAAGGAGAGTTCTTTACCCTGCAGCTGCTTTAAGTTAATTAAGCCACTGGCCTTGCCCTTTTCTTTGTAAAATGCTGCTTTCTGGTGGGGGTTTTCTCCGTAACGCAGATCCTGCGCCTTCTGAAAAAACAAGGATAGCTCTTCGGGGAAGCTGCCAGCATCTGATTTATCGGATGCCTTCAAATATTTTTCTAAATAAGTCCCGATGGCCTGGTCATAACGCGAGGTCAGTTTGAATACCTCTGCCGCTAGCTTAAATAAGGTTTCCTCAGAAAGGCTGCCGTTATTTTTGTTCAACTCTTCAATTATCTCTGGATAAAATCTGGGGCTTGAG
>VGKF01000192.1 GCA_016867175.1 Candidatus Omnitrophota bacterium
ATCAAACTCCCCCTCGAGGACTCGAACCTCGGACCTGGAGATTAACAGTCTCTCGCTCTACCGACTGAGCTAAGGGGGAATTGATTGAAACTTAGGAAATTATTATATTATTTCCTGTAAATAATTCAACAGCTAAATTTCCCTGCGCGCCTCTATGGATTTGGATAAAGTAGTGGAATCAGCATATTCCAGGTTTGAGCCCATAGGGATACCAACACCTATGCGCGTTATCTTAACAGCCAGGGGTTTAAGTATCTTTACCAGATACAAGGAAGTAGTCTCTCCCTCCGTATCCGCATCCGTGGCTATAATCGCCTCTTTAATCCCTTCCTGCTTTATCCGGTTAACCAGGCCGTCAATCTTAAGGTCGCTGGGCCCCTTACCTTCTAAGGGAGCGATTGAACCTAATAAGACATGGTATACCCCATTATAATTACCGGCTTTTTCTATGGCGTTGACATCGCTGGGCTTCTCTACTATACAGACAATACTCTTATTGCGCTGGCTATCCTGACAGATCCTGCAGGTATCCTGCTCGCTAAGATTGTTGCAAATACGACAGAAATGCACATTTTCTTTGGCTCTATATATCGATTCAGCCAAAGACCTTACTTCATCTTTGGGCGCGCTCAGTATGTAGGCAACAATGCGCTCAGCGCTACGCCTGCCAATCCCTGGTAAACGCGTTAGCCGTTCTATCAATTTTTCTATTGATTCAGTATAGATGGACATTATTCCTCTTTGATTACCCTGCCTTCAAAAACCTCCAGGACAGATTTAATAAAAGGGTTGGTTTTACCTTCTTCTCTCTGCGGCGATTCTTTCGAGAGTATAAAATTAATCCTCAGATTATTGTTAAGTAATTCTCCCAATATTTTTTCTATGATAGCCTTGTTTTCTTTACGCTCAAGCGACTCTTTATGAAAAGAATAGCTCATCGGAAATGAAACAGTCAAAATATTATTATCCATCTTAGCAGGGAAGCCTTCATTAAGGTACGTCGCTACAGAGATTTTTACTTTACTTAAGCTATCTATGATATTACGCCAGGCCTCCTTTACATTATCTAGAGAGGTTATTTTTACGGCCTTCGGAGGAATAACGGGAGAATCATTCTCCTGTTTAATAATATTCTTAATCTCGGGGGCATTTTTAGAAGGATTACTCTTTATCTGCTGATTATGAATTGGACTTACAGGATGAGTATCCTGCTCTTTTTTATCGTGCGCCAACCTCACCAGGCTTATCTCTATAGGTGTACGCGAAGAATCTAGCTTCTTGGCTATCTCCTGGGTATTAACCAGTATATTAAAGGCACTGAATATCTCCTCCAGGCTAAAGGCCTTTGCCTGCTCAAGCAGCCTGGCGCAGGTTTCCTGCGGAAGATCTATTAATGCCGGATCTGCCTGGGAGACCTTGGCTACCATAAGGTTGCGGAAATGTTCTATCAGATTTGTTAAAAACGTACCTACGTCTTTGCCCTGGTTGATAATCTCATCAAAAAGAGATAGCGCTGAACGCGGATCTTTATAGATTATCCTATCCGCAATGTTAAAAAGTGTATCCTGCTCTACCAACGCCATCATAGAGACCACGTCAGCAAGGGAGATCTTGTCTTTGGCGAAGGCAATCAGCTGATCTAAGACAGATTCGGCATCCCTTAGCGCACCATCGCTGCTTCTGGCGATAGCCAGGAGAGCTTCTTTGTCCACTCCTACCCCCTCCGCAGCAGCTATCTTTTCTAGCTGCCCAACTATCTCCATCGCGGAGATCCTTCTAAAGTCCAGACGCTGACAGCGCGAAAGTATCGTAGGGATTACCTTG
>VGKF01000193.1 GCA_016867175.1 Candidatus Omnitrophota bacterium
ATCAAGGGAATAATAGACCTGGCAGTCTTATTAGCCTTTTTACATATCGGGAAGGCTATTGTTACTACTATTACAATCGTTATGAAAATAGCCTCCCATTTCTTTTGCCTTAATTTTAAGTATTCGTATGCCTCGTTTACCAGCCTGCCTAAAAAGATTCCGGTGGGGACAAGTATAAACATGGTAAAGCGCACGCCCTTAAAGCAGGCTAAAAACATTGCCAGGAACCATAAGACCAGCATGACCGTTGCTTCGCGCTTAAATCCTTTATATTCGCGGTCGATTAGGGTGCGCCAGAAGAAAAAGCACATCGCCAGAACCGAAGAGATAAAAATAACCTTATTCCCTGAAGAATTAGCTATTTCTTCGAAATTAAAAGGTTTTAATTCTCCTACGGTATAATATACGTTAGGCCAGATAGAAGAGACCAGGGCCTTATTCAAGATAAGGGATTCTTTTACGTTTCTGTATAGCGCGATAAACGGCTCTGGGCCGCAAAGGACGAGGATCCAGAAGAAACTTAGGGCTATGAATGAAGCTAAATAGAGTGCGCGGCCTTTGATAATCTCCAGGTTATTTTCTTTTTTTCTCCGGTAACCATAGAATAAGAATGCCAGGGAATATATTTCATAGAGTATGACGATTAAAAAGATAAACCACCAACCCAGCCATATAGAGCAAAATAAGCCAACCCAAAAAGCGGAGAGCCCTATCCTAAGCAGCCCTTGCTTTAAGGAGGTTTTTTCGTAGGCGCTAAGATAAGACCAGATGACTAATATAGGAAGAAGCAGGTTTAGGATGTCGTAATCAAACCATCCGGCGCAGCTGCGCGGTATAAATATGGCGCTAAGCCCAGCAATAAGGCAGGCGATTAGCGCGGCAATGTTTCCGCCCTGGGAGTAGGCAAACAGGTAGAGCACAACTATAAAAATGGTTATAAATAAAAGCGGCAGATAAAACAAAAAAGTAAAAAGAGGAACGGTCTTAAAAATAGAAAACAACTTATAGGCAAATGAAGAAAAATAAAATAAAGAGTTATTCCAGGCTAAGTAGGCCCCATTTGGCGCAAGCATCAGCCTGTCCCACTGCCTGCCTTTTCTTACTTCATCTCCCGGGTGTCCGGTGCGGTTTATATTCTCTACGTAACGGGCCCAGTGCCAGCAGTCCAGCTCCATAAGGTAGGTCTGTCTGCTGGGATCTTGGTATCTGTCTTTGAGCTGTTGGTAGATCTGCTCTACTCTATCAGTTATAAATTTCTTATTTTGGTTTCTGTAATCAGCAATAAGGTTATTAATAAGTTTATCCTGGGCCAGGGAGTTAAAATTAGGAAATTTTCTATAGATACCCTTGATAGCTTCCTGACGGATAGACTGTTCTGCTATATCTTTAGCCTGTTTTTTAAATTGTGGGAAATAAATTGGAAAGGTACGGAAGTAGATATTCAGGCCCAGCACTGAGGCCAGACAGAGGCTTAATATAAGGTATTTTTTCATCTTGGGCTCAATCATTTAATCACTTAATCTAACATATATTTTAGGTTTTGGTAATTAAAAGTGATTACAACGGTTTCTTTAACAGCATCACCTCATCGGAGCGCAGAAGGGAGAAATAGTCTATATAGGGGAGGGTTGAGCGCAAGGCAGAGCCGATACTGCCCATTTTTTGTAGCGTTGCGGAGATCCCGGTTGTAGGAGGATTGCTAGGCATGGCTAGCCTGAATTCTCTAAGGAAGGTTTTTTTGAAGGCCTCTATTATGCTGCGCTCTGCCGGGATAAAACCTTCTTTGGAGAATAGGTTTCTCCAGTAATGCGCAGGC
>VGKF01000194.1 GCA_016867175.1 Candidatus Omnitrophota bacterium
CGCAACCCACATCTCCCTGAAGCAGCCTCTGCATAGCCACAGGCCTGGCCATATCGCTTTTTATTTCATCAATAGCATCTAGCTGGGCCTTAGTCAAGATGAAAGGAAGGCTTCTAATAAACTGTTGGGTAAATTCTCCGTCTATTTTATGCGCTATCCCCTGATGCTGCCTCTTTCTGGACTTGCGTAATGCCAAGGGTATCTGGAATAACAGGAACTCTTCAAATGAAAGCCTCTTAAGCGCCATGGCCTGCGATTCTTTAGACTCCGGGAAGTGAATATTAAGCAGGCTCTTGGCCAGATTTAAAAGGTTATTTCTGGAGCGAATATCAAAGGGAAGAAAATCCCTAAGCTTTGGCAAATATTCATCCAGCAGATTCTTTATTAACCTGCGCAAGTATCTTTGGGTTGTAGCTTGCGGTAAGGAATATACTGGCACGATCCTACCAATATTAAGCGATTCGTCTCCTTCATCAGAGACAAACTCAAACTCAGGAGAGTTCAGCTGCAGCTTTCCGGAATATTCTTCTACCTTACCGTAGAGGATAAGGCTCGAGCCCACTTTAAAATACTGCTCAAGATAAGGTTGATTAAACCAGACACAAGAGATCTTACCGCTCTCATCGCCTACTGTTACCTCGGTTATGTTAAAACCCCAGCGCCGCAGGGAATGGCGGCTCGCCCTGGCTAAGATTGAGGCCTTAATAGTCTGAACTGACCCGGGGACAAGCTTAGAGATAAGGCTGAATTTGGTGCGGTCTTCATAGCGCCGGGGAAAGAAATATAACAAGTCTTCTATGGTGTTAACGCCTGCCTTAGCAAAGGCCTTTGCCCGCTTAGGCCCCACGCCTTTTAAATACTGAATCGCTCTATCAGAGATTAGTTTCATGCTAAAGATTCACTCTTGGCTGGTTTGCTTGATCAGGTAACTGCGGCATTACCTCTATTTCAAAGGAGGGGCTTAAATATTCCTCGCCTTTAACCTTTATACTGCTGGGAGGGATCTCTATCCTGCCTTTATCTATGGGCAATAAAATAAAGGCGTAAACCAGGATACTTTTTGCTCCGGCCTTGACAAAAGAGACGGTAGAAGAGCGCGCCTGAGAAACCACCTCAAACCCTCTAAATTCAGGAAAGTCAGGAGCAGGCAGCTCCTTTTCAGAAGAGGTAACTACAACCTTGTAGGTAAGCACCTCATCGGTAGTAAGGCTATTTTTATCCACCTCTGCCTTAATCTCAGTCTGGGCTAAGGCAGCTTTTAAAAAAACAAATACCAGGAACATAGAAAACAAAAATATCTTTTTCATGGGCAGATGAGCATTCTCCTCTTTATTTACTAACCTGCTGGCCCTCTTTGATTATTTGGGCATAACTATTAGCAAGGCCGGTGTATTTATTGTAAGACGAATTATTTGCTGCCAGGGCATTAGAGATATCCGCTATCTTACCGGGTTCAAGATTATTAATCTTTTCGTAATCAAGGTAGGCATAGAGATATTTAGACCAGAAGAGTGAAAAAAAATCAAATCGGTTAATACGCGTAAAAGCGGTAATGACCCTGAGGAACTTCTCGTCTAATGGCTCCCAAAAAGCAAAGGCATCCCGGCTGAACAATTCAGCTGAATTGTTACCCTTGCCTAATTCGCGGGTGCGGCACTTATAAAGCCAGGCCTCGCTAATGCCTATTCTTTTATTGTGCTTGATAGCTATATCAGCGCTCTCCTCAACCCTCTCTAAGAGCCCCAGATTTATAGGATAGAGATGCAGGTCAATAAAATCGAGTCTCCTGCATTTAGCAAAGCTAAG
>VGKF01000195.1 GCA_016867175.1 Candidatus Omnitrophota bacterium
TTCTTATCATTCGAAGTAAGATTTTTAAAGAGTAAGTCTCTCATCTTAATTTTCCTTTTTAAATCAGCCGGGCTGCTTTTAAATTTATTCCTCCTCTATTTTAGGCACGCCCGGCTATCCCTAACCTTCTCGTGGCTGTTCCCAGCCTTTTGGCTGAGGTTGGGGGATTATCTAATAATACCTCCTGGGGAGACCTTTCAATACTTTTATAAAGTATTTACAAAGAGCTCAAAAAAAATCCTGACTCCTATTCCATTTTAAGTATACCACCGAAAGTCAAGTAGTTTCAAGATGATAACAGCTAAAAAAGAAAGCGGTTTCAAAACAAGCCCCTTTAGCTTAACCTTAGGGGCGAAGTCCCCCGAAGCGCATTTTGCGAAGGGGGAGACCAGGGATTTAATCCTTTTTAAAACTAAGGCGGGGTTCTTTGCCCTTTAGGAGCCTTTGCAGGTTAGATTTATGGCGCAGGATTATGAATAAAGCAAGGAGAATGCTTAAAGCTGCTAGAATAGCTGATTCTTTGAATAAAAGTATATAGATAGGCAGGGCTATTGCGGCAATTACGGAAGCCAGAGAAACAATCCTTGCGGCTATAAATACGATTAGCCAAGTAATAACTACCATTAATAAGATTAGTTTTAATCCCGGTATTTGCAGGGCCAAGCCTATTAAAACCCCCAGGGTAGTAGCAATCCCCTTGCCTCCCTTAAACCCCAAGAAGATAGTCCAGTTATGGCCACAGATGCAGCTTAGCCCTAAAATAATGCTCCTGGACTCTGTTGAAATATTGCTGAGTTTAGCGGCTAAGAGACTACCCAGGACAAATACAGCCAAGAATCCTTTCAGTATATCTAAGGCCAGCACTGCAATCCCAGGGCCTTTTCCTAATACGCGCAGGGCATTAGTTGCGCCGACATTGCCGGAGCCTTCTTTACGTATATCTATGCCTTTAAGAAGCCGGCCGAAGATATAGGCATTGGGAATAGAGCCTATCAGATAACTAGTGATTGAGCCTGTGATTATCCAGAGCATAAAGAGTCTTAAACCCCCGCTTGATATAATCCGCACATGAGATAACGGTAAAAAATACAGCTACCCACCAGAAAATATAGGAAAACTTAAACTGCACCAGCACCACCAGGACCGCTAACATCTGAAAAGTAGTAGTAAGCTTACCCCAGCGGGTAGGGGATATATCAATATTCTGCTTGACTATATAAATCACCGCCACCCCCAGGAGTATCAGCGCATCCCTGCTTATCACAATCAGGGTAACCCAAAGAGGAAATTTTATCCCCGCTGGGAATTGATCAACCAGGTAAAGGCAGATAAAGGCCCCCACTAAAAGCAGCTTATCGCCAAGCGGATCCAGCACCAGCCCTGCCTTGGAATGCTGCTTGGCCTTGCGGGCAATATAACCGTCTACCGCATCGGAGAAAACAGCTAAGAGAAAAATAAACAAGGCCACAAATCTAAGGTAATCTCTATCGGGAGAATAATAGACGAGCGTGGCGATAAAAAAAGGTACGCTTAAAATGCGAAAAGTCGAAATCTTATTGGCAATATTCATTTAATGATCCCGCCGCATTCTTGCATTCTGCAAGAATGCAAGAGGCGGGAGAATTAATCCCGCCGAATACGCCAAAATTATGGAACATAATTTTGGCGCTGCTTATGAGGCGGGACAACCCAAGTTTATTCATATCCCGACTCGTAAAATGTGTTAAAATTTTCTTTGAAAATTTTAACACACTCGTCGGGATAAGTTCAGCCAAATAACTTAGCTTCGCTTAC
>VGKF01000196.1 GCA_016867175.1 Candidatus Omnitrophota bacterium
CGAGCAAGACCAGCCCCGGGCTTTGGAGCTTAAACTTTTGCGCCTGCTTTCGTCGAGCAATATCCTTAATTGCATCGGGCAGAAAGACAATGTGGCGGTAAAGATGCATTTTGGCGAGGAGGGTAATACCGGATATGTGCATCCGCCGTACCTGCGCATAATCTGCGATGCGATTAATAAAAGAGGCGCCAGGCCTTTTCTTTCGGATACCAATACCCTTTACCGCGGCAGGCGTATTAATTCCAAAGATCATCTTAAGCTTGCCGATGAACACGGATTTACTACGGATGCCGTAGGCGCACAGGTCATAATACCCGATGAGACTAAAAAAGAGAATGTCGCAGAGCTTAAAATCAACCAGAAGTTTATTAAGACAGCCAAGCTGCTTAAGATATACTTAGAGGCGGATGCAATAGTAGGCGTAGCGCATTTTAAAGGCCATATCATGACCGGGTTCGCAGGCGCGTTAAAGAATCTGGGCATGGGTTGCGCTGCCAGGGAGGGTAAACTCGCCCAGCATTCGGATATCTCGCCTGCCGTTATTTTAAAAAATTGCACTGGCTGTAACGCCTGCGTTCAGGCCTGTCCGGTAAAGGCTATCTCTCTCATTGATAAAAAATCAAATATCGATAATGCAAAATGCATTGGCTGCGCCTCTTGTATTGCCGCCTGCAATTTTAGCGCGATTGAGGTAAATTGGGCTGCGGGGGGAGGGACTATTCAAGAGAAGATGATTGAGTACACTAAAGCCGTATTAAAGGGGAAAGAAAAAAAGAGCGCCTTTATTAATTTCGCGCTTAAAATCACCAAGGAGTGCGATTGCCTGGCTAAGGATGACCCCAGGATCTCTCCTGATGTAGGAATTTTGTTATCAGTTGATCCGGTGAGTATCGATAAGGCAAGCCTGGACTTAGTCAATAAGGCCTGCGCCAGGGATATATTTAAGGAAGCGCACCCCGAAAGAGACGGAAATAAACAGCTCTATTATGCGCAGGCTCTTGGTTTAGGAAGCCTGGAATACGAACTAATAAGCGTAGAATGAAGATAAGATATGAGGTAGACCCGCATAACCGGCTGATTGCCGCCAGATCTAAGAAAGAATCAGTTTTAAATAAATATAGGGAGGTTCTTGAAGGAAGATTCAGTATAGATAAACATAACTCGCTCATATACCACCTTAAGCGATCAAGGGATTTTGAACTGCCGCAGCAGATAAAATTTCAAGGCCGCTGGTCTTTAAACAGCCAGCATGACCTGGTCTTAACCCTGGATAAATGGAATAACCAGTGCCAGGGGGATAAGTTAATTATAAGCGGGAATATTATATCTGCCAAAGCCGATGAGCTGGTATTCTCGGCTATGACCAGGGATAGCAGAGGCAAAGGACAAATTTACCTGTTAAAGCTTTCCGGGTTCTGGCAGGCGGATGTTTATAACCGCCTCTCCTTTAATATAGAGAAAGAAGAAGGCCCTGCCGAACGGCTTACCTTAGAATGCGCCTGGGAGGTAGACAGAAGCAATAAACTAGTCTATAATTATACCAAGCAAGGCTTAAAGAGAAAAGATAAGCTAATCCAGTCGATCGCTTTCCAGGGTTATTGGGATGTAATAAATAAACACAGGATTTCTTATATAATAAGCAGGGAGCTTAATTCGCGCTTAGATTTCAAGGCCAGCTTTGAAAAACCATTAAAGAACTCCCTGCAATATCAAATAGGCATAGGAATAAACAACAAGAAAACTCCGCTGAAGATTTTTGGCAGCTGGAGGGTTAATAAAAAAGTAGGC
>VGKF01000197.1 GCA_016867175.1 Candidatus Omnitrophota bacterium
AATTTGTCTACCTCCGGTAGGATAGGGCCTTTGAGTATTTTAGTTAACTCTGCCAGGATTATCTTGGAATACGTAAGGTTGATTTATCTTCCCTTTGGCCTGCATATGCTAAGCAATATACCCATTATTCAACTGCAGGATAACTGGTTTACCTTGCCTTTGGTGATAACAATAATTTTCGCCGTTCTCTTTATTATCTATAGGCTGGATAGGCCGGCTTTCTTTTTAACAGGGTTTTTTATTATTTGGGTATCCCCGGTAGCCTTGTTATCGCTTAAGAACCCTGAGTATTTTATACAGCAAGCGGCTATTATGGAACATCACTGGCTATACATACCTGCCACTGCTTTGGTTGTGCTAACCTTTTATTTAATAAGGAGGATTACTCTCTCCTGGTCAAAATGGCTTTATAAAATTATATTCATATCCTTTGCCTTGTTTTTGGCTATTATTACTGTAAAAGAGAATAGCTATTGGAGGAATAATAGCTCTTTGTTTACGCAGACGATACGCTATGTAAAAAATAGCCCTACCGCATACAGGAACCTGGGCTGGATTTATCTAAGCAAGGGTGATCCCGGATCCGCTATCCAGATGTATAAAACCGCATTAGGCCTTAAACAAACAGATAAGGCTAAGGCTATTGTTTATAAAGAGCTCGCCTATGCTTATTTATCGAATGATGATGCGCAGAAAGCAGGAGAGGCGGTTTGGGAATCCATAAAACTAAGTCCTGATTATGCGGCTAGCCACGGCTTGCTGGGTTTATTATATTTAGAAAAAGACCCCAATAGGTCCCTGGAAGAGTGTAAAAAAGCATTGGAATTAGACCCCTTTGAGTCTCTGGCATTTAATAACCTGTTGCAGCAATCGCGTTCAGACAGGGGAATAGCTACTTATCTTATCGCTAAGTACACAAAAATGCTGGGAGGGCAACGCAACTTTAATGCCTATAAGATTTACCGTTCTCTGGGGTTGGTTTATCTATATGCAGATATGGACTCCATAGCTATGTCCAATATTAAAAAGGCGCTTGGCATAAATCCTTATGACGTCAAAACAAATAATGCCTTAGCGATCTCTTATGTAAAGAAGGGGGAGCCTCTTCTTGCCGAAAGATTTTTTAAAAAGTCGCTACGCTTAAACCCTTTTGATAAAGAGATCTACGGCAACCTCGCCTTCTTCTATAGTGAGCTAGGCAGAAATAAAGAGGCAGAATTGATGCGTAAGAAGGCTTATTCCATCAATCTCTTCGATTAAAAGATGAGGACGCAAGATTGTATAGTTATAAGAGGGGCCAAGGAGCATAACCTAAAAGATATAGACCTGGTTCTGCCGCGTAACAAACTTATTGTAGTCACCGGGCTCTCTGGTTCGGGGAAGTCAAGCCTGGCATTTGATACCATCTATGCTGAAGGGCAAAGGCGTTATGTGGAGAGCCTTTCCAGTTATGCCAGGCAGTTTTTAGAACAGCTACAAAAACCAAACCTGGAATATATCGAAGGGCTCTCTCCGGCTATAGCAATTGAGCAGCGCACCGCAGGAGGAAGCCCCAGGTCTACTGTCGGCACGCAAACAGAGATTTATGATTACCTGAGGCTTCTTTTTGCCCGTATAGGTAAGGTACGTTGTTATAGCTGCGGCTTGAGTATAGAAAAACAGAGTTCTCAGGAAATAATTGATAGGGTAATGGGGTTGCCGATTAATACAGAGATCCAGGTATTGGCTCCTTTGGTTGTAGGCAGGAAGG
>VGKF01000198.1 GCA_016867175.1 Candidatus Omnitrophota bacterium
CGGAGAATCCCCGTAATCAGGTGGTAACGCCCTCGATGTCCAGCTGGGGCTATAAGGGTTATGCCGAGATGTGGCTGCAGGGCTCCAATGATTGGGTCTACAGGCATCTGCACAAGGCTTCTCTACGCATGACAGAATTAGCAAAACAGTTTTCGCGCCAATCAACCGATGGTTTGCTAAGGCGCGGATTAAACCAGGCCTTAAGAGAATTGCTCCTGGCGCAGAGCTCTGATTGGGCTTTTATTATGGGCACAGGCACGCATACCAGTTATGCGGTGAAGCGCACCAAAGAACATATCCTGCGTTTCAGCAGCCTTTACGAGCAGATAAAATCAAATACTATTGACGAGGGCTGGCTTTCTGATATAGAAAACAAGGATAACATCTTTCCGGATATAGATTACAGGGTGCATCAATAGAAGCGCAGTAGTCCCGCACATAGTGCGGGATAATCAAAGCCTAAACACCAAAGTTAGGCCTTGATTAAGGTTGCGCTTGTTTTAATTTTTAATGATATGGCTGATAAAAAGAACATCCCTAAGCACATCGCGATTATCATGGACGGCAACGGCCGCTGGGCCAGGGAGAAGGGGCTTGCGCGCAGCGCAGGCCACCGCGCAGGTATTGAGCGGGTAAAAGAGATTGTGCGCGCAGCCTCGGAATGCGGGGTAAGGGTAGTTACCTTTTTTGCTTTTTCTACTGAAAACTGGTCAAGGCCAAAGAAAGAGATAAATTTATTGATGCGCTATCTGAATAATTTCCTGGAGCGGCAGATAAAAGAATTTGATAAGAATAATATGCGCCTGGTAGTTATAGGTGGCGCAGAACCGATCCCTAAGAAACTCCAGGAAAAGATAAAAAAGGCTCAGGAAAAAACCAGGGAGAACAGCGGCCTGACGGTTGTACTGGCTTTAAATTATGGCTCGCGCCAGGAGATAGTGGATGCGGCAAAGGGTTTTGCCTTAAGGGTTTTAAGGAGAGAGGCAGAAATAGACGGCTTAACGGTCGAGGGCTTTTCTGATTATCTTTATACCGCAGGCCTTCCTGAGCCTGACCTTTTTATACGCACCAGCGGTGAGATGCGGCTGAGCAATTTCCTGCTCTGGCAGCTCTCTTATGCAGAGTTATTCTTCATCAAGAAATGCTGGCCGGATTTTAAAAAGGCCGATTTTCAGGAAGCGATAAAGGCATATCAGGAACGGGAGCGCAGGTTCGGCAAGATAGATGCTGAATAAAAGAATAATTACCTCAGTTATTTTAGTTTTGGCTATGGGCCTTACGGTAACCGTAGACTGGCTCTGCGGGCTTATGGTTACCTTTTTTATCATCCTGGGGCTTTATGAGTTCTTTGATATGCTGGAGAAGAAGGGTATCAGTATCTATAAATATTTCGGTATCGGTATGGGCGTCGTAATACCCCTTTCGATAATCTTTCGTTTTGAGCTGACTAAGTCCTGGGAGCTATTTTTTATCGTGGCAGCGCTTTTATTTCTGATGCTGATGCAGTTTAGGCGCCGGGAGAATGCAGGGGTGATAGTGAGCATCTCAACCACTATCTTTGGCATACTTTACGTTTCATGGTTTTTGAGCTTCTTGATTAAGATAAGATACTTAAACGGCGGCCTAGGCTTATTTTCTACAGTTATTTTAATTACTAAATCCGGGGATATAGGAGCTTATCTTATCGGCAGCCGTTTCGGAAAGACCCTGCTT
>VGKF01000199.1 GCA_016867175.1 Candidatus Omnitrophota bacterium
AATACCTTTACCCTGAGAATAGAGAAGCCGATCGAAGCCGATATTCAGGGCGATAAAGAAAAACGGATAAAAGATTTGATCTCTAGGTATAAAATAATCATCGAGGACTATATTAAAAAATACCCCGAACAGTGGTATATGTTTAGGAGATTCTGGTTAGAATGAAGGCCTGTGTAGTTATCCCAACCTATAATGAAGCCAAGACTATCGCAGGTCTTATTGAGCAATTGCGCAAGCAAGGCCTTGATGTCCTGGTAGTGGATGACGGCTCAAGCGACAATACCTATAATCTAGCAAGGCAAGCCGGCAGCGCGGTCTTAAGAAATCAGAATAATCAGGGTAAGGGCGCCTCCCTAGTTAAAGGTTTCAATTATGCCCTAAGCCACGGCTATGATGTCGTAATTACCATGGATGGCGACGGACAGCACCTTCCTGCAGATATCCCCTATTTTATCCGTATGGCAGAAGATTCAAAAAGCGGATTGATTATCGGAAACAGGATGCTCAAAACCCAGAGGATGCCGCGCCTGCGCCTGCTTACCAACATGTTTATGTCCTGGGTTATTTCTAAGGTAGCAGGGCAGGGCATCCCGGATACGCAATGCGGATTCAGGCTGCTTAAAAAAGAGGTGATTGAGAAATTATCTCTAGGGACATCCAAATACGAAACAGAATCAGAGATAATAATACAAACCTCAAGGCTTGGCTTTAAGATTGAATCTATGCCGGTTAAGACTGTATATGCCGGAGAAAAAAGCCAGATTAACCCTTTTATTGATACGCTAAGATTTTTTAAATTCATCCTGCGGGAGTTATGGACTATCAAGCCTTAAGAAAAATAATGGTTGAAGAGCAGCTGATTCCCCGGGGCATAACGGGCGAAAGACTTATCAATGCATTTTTAAAAGTAGAGCGGCATAAATTTACCCCCCAAGACCTAAAGGATAATGCTTATGCTGATTTCCCTCTTCCTATAGGCCAGGCTCAAACTATCTCTCAGCCATATATAGTAGCCTTAATGACAGAAATTCTGGATTTAAGCGGCGAAGAAAAGGTATTAGAGATAGGGACTGGCTCGGGATATCAGGCGGCAATTTTGGCAGAATTAGCCAAAGAGGTTTATACTATTGAGCGTTTGGAGGGATTAGCAAATAAGGCTAAGGAGTTGCTTTCAGGGCTCGGCTATCAGAATATTAAGTTTAAGTGCGCGGATGGGACTTTGGGCTGGCCAGAAGAGGCCCCATTTGACAGGATTATCATTACCGCTGCAACTTCGGCGATACCCCTACCCTTGGCGCAGCAACTAAAAGAGGGCGGTAGGCTAGTATTACCTTTAGGAGAAAACTTTAGTCAGGTTTTAACTTTAGTCATTAAAAAAAATGGTAACCTAGAATCAGAGAATATCTGCGGCTGTGTTTTTGTGCCGCTAGTAGGAGGTTTTAGTTAAAATGATACAGGCATATACAGGGAACGGAAAAGGAAAGACTAGCGCAGCTTTAGGGCTTGCCTTACGCGCAGCAGGAGCAGGTTTTAAGGTATATATAATCCAGTTTTTGAAAAAGGGTTGCTATAGCGAGATCAATATATTAAAAAGTATAAAAAATATCAGGCTAGAGCAGTGCGGACAAAGCTGTTTTCTAGGGAAGCGGCCTTCTGCCAGGGATTTTATTCTAGCCAGGAGAGGATTAGAAAAAGCCAGGAAAA
>VGKF01000200.1 GCA_016867175.1 Candidatus Omnitrophota bacterium
AATGTTCCTGGCAATGATGTTGCAGCCAGGCAGCAATATCTTCTTTAGAATATTTCGCCAGCAGGCGCTTTCTTAACCTAACCACTTCCCTAAAGCCAAACCCGCCGGTATAAATGAGTTTCCCTTCTGATGTGCTTTTAAACGGAAACTCAAATTGTACTCTTTTATAGTCACCCCAGGCAGCCAACGCCATAACTTTACCCTCATGCCGCATCGGAATAAAGCCCAATACCTCTGTAATTAATTTGTAAAAATATGCAAATGAAGTTTTTTCATCGCAAGCCCAGATCCTCTCAATGCCCTTATCTAGACACCGGTCGATTGAAAGGGAAATACCATCCCCCATTTCATCGGCTGTGATGCATAAGGCGTTGCGAAAGCCCGATGTATAGAATGCAGAAGCTGCATGAGCAAGATGATGTTCTATAAAACTTAACGGTATTGTACGCATTGTTTTGGGTAATTTCTTACGGATTGCATAAGGGGCTAGTAATTGAGTTAACCTACCGTAGGGGCCGCAGGGAGGGCTTGTGGTTAAAGAGGTGCCGAAATGCACAAAATCAGATAACAATCTTGCTAAGCCGACGCTGTTATCGACTCGTACGCCCTCTTCCATCTTCCGGAAAAAATCAAAATACCTGACAAACACAGGAGGGTTCATAATACTTGAGACATAAATATGCCCTATGTCTGTGGCAGGGTTTATCCCGGTCACCCTGAGCATCTCATGAAGGGATAAAACAGGAAAACCTCCGCCGTTTTTTACGCGGGACAGTCTCTCCTCATTAATGGAAAATACCATATTGTCTTCTTCCATTAAAGTTATCCCTGAATTATACTGAAAATCACTGATACCTAAGAAATACATTTTCTCCTGAATAAATTAAAGAAATGGTCAAGATATATATTGATTATCGCACAATTATGATAACAAATACAGTTTCTGCGGTTATTTATTTTTCTTAATTTGTTTCTCTCCCCGGTCATCAATTGCAACAGGTCCCGATCTCTTAAGTTTCCTAATCTATATTTATGCTCTGCGCAATTCCAAAGATTCCCAGCGCTATCTATTTCCAGAGAGAAATAACCGCTATAACAATTAAACCTCTCTCTCATCTGCCTATCCCGGCTAAGGAATTCCGGAATACCCGAATTATAGACGTTCAAGAGACGGGATTTTTTTAAAGATAAGATGAATTGCCTGAAAATTTCTTCCTCGGGCAGCTCGCTTTGGATGAACTCCGGCGGTGCTTTGAAATACATGTCTGGCGAATGATGTATCGGCTGAAAGACAATCCCGTTAACCTTATTTTTCCAGTAATTAATGTAGCTGTCCATCTTAGCGGCATTTGACTTTCCTATGATACATCTTACGTAAACCTCGGGTTTCCTTTCCAATAAAGATATCGCCGACAGTCCCCGGTTGATCTTATTAAAAAGGCCGGGGAATCCGCGAAAACGGTCATGTTCAGTCTCTTTTACGCTATCGACACTGACGGTCAAGAAATCAAGGTGGCTTATTAGATTAAGGTTTTCCGTGATAAGCGAACCATTGGTTGTTACATTAACCAATAACCCGCCAGTCTTAGCCAAAAGAATAAGTTCTTTTAAGTCCGGTTCCAAAAAAGGCTCCCCGCCGCAGATACTTAACAACCAAACCCCCGAAGAAGCCAAATCATTGATAATTTTCACCCTTA
>VGKF01000201.1 GCA_016867175.1 Candidatus Omnitrophota bacterium
TCCCGGGAAGAAAAAATATAACTAAACATGGCTTCGCGTATAATCTTAATGTACATCTCCGAGGTTTCAGGGCACCACAGCGCCACAATCGCAATAGAAAAGGCAATTAAGACCCTATCCCCCCATACCGAGATCCTAAATATAAATGCCTTTAATTACACTAACCCTATCTCAGAAAAGATAGTGAACAGTCTTTATATGGGCCTGATCAAAAACACTCCGCGTATCTGGGACTACCTCTACGATAATCCAGTAGTAGTAAAAAAGGTCAAAAAGATAAAGGAGAATATCCATAGGATGAATTCTCCTAAATTAAAGCTACTTTTTGATAAGTTTAAGCCGGATGTAGTTGCCTGCACCCAGGCATTTCCTTGCGGGATGGTGGCTGATTTTAAAAAAACCTATAATTCAGATATGCCGTTGGTAGCAGTGCTTACCGATTATATCCCGCACTCCTACTGGATATACGACAACATAGATTATTATATTACGCCTTCAGAAGAGGTAGCAGCGCGCCTGGCAAAAAAAGGGGTTGACTCTTTTAAAATAAAGCCGCTGGGTATTCCCTTTAACCCTAAGTTTACGCAGCCGGTAATTAAAGAACAGTCTTTAGAAAAGTTGGGTTTAGACCCCGGGCTAGTAACAATTTTGATTATGGGAGGAGGCCAGGGATTAGGCCCGATAAAGACCATTGTCAAAACATTAAAAAAGGTAAAACTGGATTTCCAGGAAATTGTTATTACCGGCACAAATAAAAAACTTTACCGCTCGCTTAAAAAAAAGATAAAAAAATATAAAAAAAAGATGCTGCTATACGGCTATACGGATAATATTAATGAGTTGATGGGGGTCTCTGACATAATTATTACCAAGCCAGGAGGAGTAACCACTGCCGAGGCATTGGCTAAGGGGCTGGCTATGGTCGTGGTCAAACCTATACCGGGGCAAGAGGCAAATAACACTGCTTATCTTATGCAGCAGGGCGCAGCAATAAAGGCGGCCTCTGCCACTAAAATAAATTTAGTTATAGAGGAGCTTTTAGGCAACCCGCATAAACTTAAGGGCCTGCATGAATCAGCCATGCGTATCGCTAAGCCGAATGCCAGCTTTGATATTGCCAGGCTCCTTTTAGACGCAGCAGCCAACTAATGCTCAATTATATACTTTACCGTCTCGGCCAATTCATTGTGATATCGCTACCTTTAAAATTAGGTTATGCGATAGCAGTCATAGTCTCTGACCTGCGCTATTTTTTTGCCTATAATGACCGACGCTTAGTCAAGGGAAACCTTAGGGCAATCTTTCCTAAGGCAACGGATATCCAGATCCGCAAAATGTGCAAAGAGGTGTTTCGTAACTTTGCTAAATATCTGGTAGATTTCTTCCGTTTTTCAAAACTCAACCAGGCCTATATCAAAAAAAACATCAAAATAGAAAACTTCCGTTATTTTGACGAAGCCCTAGCCAAGAATAAGGGGGTTGTGGTGCTGAGTGCGCATATAGGTAACTGGGAGTTGGGAGGAGTAGTAATTGCGCTTTCAGGATATGATTTTTGGGCTGTGGTCCTTCCGCACAAACATAAAAGAGTGGACCGGTTTTTTAACTACCAGCGCCAGAGTAAAGGCGCACATGTCATTCCCTTGGGCAGGGCAGTAAGGCAGTGCCTAAGCT
>VGKF01000202.1 GCA_016867175.1 Candidatus Omnitrophota bacterium
ACCTGTTATCTGGTTAAGATACCAGCGTTACACCTAAATTTAGCGCTAGATATCCTCTCCGATATGGTTATTAACCCGCTTCTGCCGGAAGAAGAGATAGAAAAAGAGAGGACGGTAATCCTTGAAGAAGCCAAGATGTATAAGGACCTGCCGCAGAGCTATGTATATGAGCTTTTGGACGAATTACTCTGGCCAGCTCAGCCCTTGGGGATGAGCATTATCGGTACGGCTGAATCTATCTCCAGGATCAAGAAGGCAGAGCTATACTCATATCAGAAAAGATTCTACACCCCGAAGAATATCACTATCAGCGTCTGCGGGAATATAAATTACAAGGCTATGCTTAAGCGTGTAGATAAGATTTTTGGCAGGCTCTCCGGCAAAGAGATCAGCGCCTATAGTAAGGCTGAAGAAAAACAGCTAAAGCCTCAACTGAAGATTTTTGCCAAGGATACCGAGCAGACGCATCTGGCCTTAGGGTTCCATGGGTTTATGCGCGGGCATCCCCTGCGGCATGCCCTGGGGCTGCTGCATATCGTATTAGGCGCGAATATGTCCAGCCGTCTTTTTAATGAATTGCGTGAGAAAAGGGGATTGGCTTATGAGATTGGCACACAGGTCAAACGCTTTCATGACACCGGATCGTTCTTGGTGCATGCCGGGATTGATAATCACAAGGTAGTGGAGGCAATAGGATTGATCCTGAAGGAATTAGCCAAGATTAAGAGTGAGTTAGTTACTCTTAGTGAATTCAGACGCGCAAAGGATTTTTATCTGGGCCAATTAGTGCTTGCCCTTGAGGACACCTTGGATCATATGCTCTGGATAGGCGAGCCTACAGCCTGCCTAAACAAGGCTTACACCTTAAAAGAGATTATTAAAGAGGTGGCTGCCACCAGGCGCGAGGATATACTGGAGGTTGCAAATCTCATATTTAAAGAAAATAACACTAATCTTGCTTTAATCGGGCCGCCTAAAGACAGCGAAGCACAGATTTATAGCCAACTCAATATCAACTAAATCATATATGGAACCGATATTCTCTATTCCGGTAGTCATAGTAACCTTATTACTATTGATAATTGTATCATTTTTTCTTTCTGCTTCTGAAACTGCAATCATCGCCTTAAGCAAAATAAAACTGCGTCATATGATCGCCCAAGGCGTAAAGCATGCCCAAAGTATCCACCGTTTGGTTACTAAGATGGATAAGTTTATCGCCGCAATCCTAATCGGCAACAACTTTGTGAATATCGCAATGTCTGCGATCATTACTGCGGTATTCGTGCGTATCTTCGGGTATAATTGGGGGATAATCATCGCTACTTTTGTGACCGCATTTTTCGTACTGGTATTTTGCGAGATAACCCCTAAGATTCTAGCTACTAAACGTACGGATAGAGTCGCGCTGCTTGTTGCGCCTTTGATGGAGGCCTTAATCAATATATTCAATCCTCTTATCCGCGTGTTCATAGCCTTGAGCAATTTTATCCTAAAAGTATTAAGGATAGGGCCCAGCAAAAGGCCGCCTATGATTACAGAGGAAGAATTACGTACTATGATAGAGATCGGCCAGGAAGAGGGGGTACTGA
>VGKF01000203.1 GCA_016867175.1 Candidatus Omnitrophota bacterium
ATTTTGTTCCCCATAGCCTCATATATTACTGCCTTATCTTTGGGCGTAAACATAAACCCGATTTATTTTTTTATTTTTATACCAGTGGTAGGTGCCATTACACTTTTACCTATTTCTATCGGAGGCCTGGGGGTAAGAGAGAATATTACCGTGCTCTTTTTTGCCAGTGTAGGCGTAAGCCACAACCTTGCCCTGGCAATTTCCCTTCTTAACTCTTTCTTTATTCTGATATTCGGACTTATCGGAGGACTGGCCTATGTCCTTACACTACGTTATAGACGGATACAACGTTATAAACCATCCATCATATAATCGCATTCCTAAGCTGTCAAAAGACTATCAAAAAGCACTCCTAGAATTTATCACAGTAAATAAACTCTGCGGCAGTCCAAGAAACAGAATTACGGTAGTCTTTGACGGATTCCCGGCAGTTTCTGACTCTGGCTTAAAAGTTACAGAGGCCAGTATCATATTTTCCGAACAGGATTCTGCGGATAGCGTGATCAAAAGGTTGGTAGAGGATTCCCGCCAACCTAAGAATATTCAAGTAATTTCAGATGACAGGGAATTATGTTTATCTGTGCGGCTCTCAGGTGGGTGTGTTTTAGGGGTGGAAGAGTTTATTAGCCGCAAACAAAAAGTTTTAGATAAAAAGAAGACATACTTATCTTCGGCAGAAATCAAACCAGAACTCAATCGCATTGAGATTTTAAAGATAAACCAGGAACTAGAAAGAAAATGGCTAAAATAGAAGCAAAGGCCAAAGAGGGAGATTTTATAAAATTTTTAGGGACTGCCGGAGCGCGCTTTGTAATGATAAAACAACTACGCGCCTCAGGCGGGCTTTGGATATCTTCCGCTGGCGTCAATATATTGGTAGATCCCGGTCCGGGTAGTATCACGCGCTGCGCAGCCAGCAGGCCTAAGCTTGACCCGGGTAAATTAGACGCTGTTATACTTACGCATAGGCACCTGGATCATTCGGCAGATATCAATGTAATGATCGAGGCGATGAGTGAGGGTGGTTTTAAAAAGAGGGGGCTGGTATTTTGTCCCCGGGATGCCTTAGGCGAGGATGCGGTAATATTAAAATATCTGCGGGCATTCACGCAAAAGATACAGGGGCTTGTACCTTTAAGATATTACAGCGTAGGAAATTTTAGTTTTCAGGCTTCTATGCGGCACCTGCACCCGGTAGAGACTTACGGCATAAGATTTAAAATAAAGAATACTACGGTAGGGCTTCTTACTGATACAAGATACTTTAAAGAGTTGGCAGATTTCTATAAAACAGAACTTCTAATTATTTCTGTTGTATTCCTTGAGCCCCGTATCGGTATAGACCACTTATCTTTAGCAGAAGCCCAGGAGTTGATTAAAGAGATAAAGCCCAAAAAGGCAGTACTTACTCATTTTGGAATGAATATGCTTAAAGCCAGGCCGCATATACAGGCCGAAGCGTTATCCCAAAAGCTTGGGATAGAAGTTATAGCTGCCAGAGATGGAATGAGTATTGAGTTTTGATTGAGATCCCGCAGCAACGCTGCGGGATCAAGTAAAACTTGCATTAATGCAAGTTTT
>VGKF01000204.1 GCA_016867175.1 Candidatus Omnitrophota bacterium
TTTGTGATGCGCGGCTCCCTTATCTCTTTACTGACATCCTGGCCATCCAGGGTTATACTTAAGGCGCCCTCTTGGTCATTCTTTAAGTCAATGGCAGTGTTTTGAACAAGCTTAACTAATGCCTGAGTATCAGCTAAATCTAGCTTCTCTCTTAAGGCTTTTAAGGTAATAGCCCGATACATCGCACCAGTATCTAGATAGAGAAAGCCAAGGCGCTTTGCAAGGAGCCTTGCAACCGTGCTCTTTCCTGCGCCAGCAGGCCCATCTATGGCAATGATCATCCCAGGATTTCCCTTTTGTGTTTTGCTGCTTGGAGGATCCTGGCCAGGGATTTTACGTCGTTACGTTTAATAGCAGACTTTATCCTAGCCAGGTTATTTCCAAAGGAAGAGATATCTTTAAGTATGTTCTTCTTGTTGCTTAATAGTATATCTGCCCAAAGCCTGCTATCAGAGCTAGCCAGTCGCGTGCTATCCCTGAGGCCGCTGGCTGCAAATTTTAGATTATCTACAGGTATAGTGCCTATAGTGGCAAAGGCAGTGACATGCGGCAGATGGCTGACCAAAGATAAGGCCCTATCGTGTTTTGCAGGGCTAAGAAAAGCTACCCTTGAGCCAAGGCTAAGCCAGAGTGATTTTATTTTTTTTATTGCTCCCTGGTCAGTATTAGGGGTCGGGGTTAAAATACAAAGCGAGCCTTTAAATATACCGGCGCAGGCGTGTTTAATCCCTTGTTTTTCCGACCCGGCTAAAGGATGGGCGCCTACAAAACGCTTGAAAATCTTCTCCAGCTTCCTAACGATCTCTTCTTTGGTGCTGGAGGCATCGCTCACTATGCAGTCCCTGCTGATAATCTTCGCTATCGCGGGCGCTAACTTAAGCACGGTACTTGGCGGCGTTGCAAAAATCAGCAAATCAGCTCCCTTGGCAATATGTAAATCCAAAGAACCCTTATCTATCGCCTTTCTTTTCTTAGCCAAAGAAAGTGTCTTTTGGCTGCGGCTTATGCCGATGACCTCTCCGGCCAAGGCTTTCTTTTTTAAGCCTAAGGCTATAGAGCCGCCGATTAATCCTGTGCCTACGATAACTGCCTTATTAAATAATTTCATCAAAGCTCTCTTTTTAAAACCCCCGCTAATAATTTTAACTCCTCCATAAGCATATTAAAATTGGAGGGCAGGAGCGACTGCGCTCCGTCAGACATAGCGTCTTCGGGATGGCTATGCACCTCAATAATCAAACCATCAGCGCCAGCTGCTACTGCTGCCTTAGAGAGAGAGGAGACTAGCCCCCATTTACCGGCAGCGTGGCTGGGGTCTACTATGATCGGCAGGTGCGAAAGCTGCTTTACCACCGGCACTGCGCTTAGGTCCAGGGTATTACGCGTAGCATCTTCAAAAGTCCTGATTCCCCGTTCGCATAGCACTACCTTAAAATTCCCTTCTGAGAGTATATATTCTGCGGACATCAATAGCTCCTTGATAGTACAGGAGAGCCCGCGTTTCAATAATACCGGCTTCTTACTTGAGCCTACCTCTTTCAAAAGATTAAAGTTCTGCATATTGCGCGCGCCGATCTGAA
>VGKF01000205.1 GCA_016867175.1 Candidatus Omnitrophota bacterium
GAGGGTGGTTTTCAGGTTGCCTTTATGGTCCCTACGGAGATATTAGCCAGGCAGCATTATGAAAATCTAAAGAACCAACTTTCCAAGATTAGGGATAGGGTTTTTAAAATTATCCTGTTGACTGGGACTGCAAATAAAAAAGAAAAAGAAAAAAATATCCGGGATATCAAAGAAGGAAGGTTTGAGCTGATTATCGGCACGCACGCGCTGCTTGAGGACGCGGTAAATTTTAAAAACCTCGGGTTGGTAGTCATCGATGAGCAGCACAAATTCGGAGTAGGCCAGAGGGCCTTGTTGCCCGGCAAGGGCGATAACCCGGATGTGCTGATCATGACTGCTACTCCTATACCGCGCACCCTGGCGATTACCTTGTACGCAGATATGGATATAACCGTTATCAATGAATTGCCTCCTGGTCGACTTTCCGTCAAGACGCAGGTTTTTACCAGACAGAAGAAAAAAGAGGCCTATCTTATTGCCAGGGAGCATCTCTTAAAAAGCCAACAGGCCTATATTATCTATCCGGTAATCGAAAGCTCTTATGCCTTGGATATCGCCGGCGCAAAAAAGAGATATGAAGAATTAAGTAAAGAAGAGTTTAAAGATTTCAAGATTGCCCTTATTCACGCTAGATTGAAACAAAAGGAACAGGATGATATTATGCAAAGATTTAAAAATAAAGAGTTGGATCTTCTGGTAGCCACAACGGTCTTGGAGGTAGGTATTGATATAGCTAATGCTACTTGTATGATTATCGAAGGGGCCGAGCGTTTTGGCTTGGCCCAATTGCACCAATTGCGCGGTAGGGTAGGCAGGGGGGGCATGGAGTCCTTATGCCTGTTGGTTTCTGATGCCCAGGGCCCTGAGGCTAAATTGCGCCTTGAATCCATGATTAAATACAGCGATGGTTTTCGCATTGCCGAAGAGGATCTTAAGCTGCGCGGGCCGGGAGAGTTCTTTGGCAAGAGGCAGCACGGCCTGGCGGAATTAAAGATCGCCAATCCTCTTACACAGATGCAACTTTTAAAGAAGGCCAGGGATGAGGCAATAAGGATTATAAATCTAGACCCGCGCTTAGAGGCTAAGCAGAATTTGGCGTTGAAGGAAGCACTGTTGCAGAGATTCCCGGAATATGACCAGCTGATCCTGGTGGGTTGATGAAGAAAAAAGAGTGGATTTTATTATTATCGCTATTGGCTATAGGATTTACCTTAAGGTTAAATCATCTATCCGAGCGCTCGCTCTGGACAGATGAATTTTTTACGCTCTTTCAGTCCAGCGGACATGGTACCCAGATAAAGTCCTTATTAGATTCGTTAGCAAGCAAGAGAGATCCTGCGGCTGTCCCGGCTGGCGAGCTTAAGCGCTTATTAAGAAACGATCCGCATAAAAACATAAATGATGTAAATCTGGGTTTACTCAATACCGATACCCATCCGCCTTTTTATTTTCTAGTTATGCATTTCTGGATGCGTCTTTTTTCTGATTCTGCGCTATCAGTGCGCTTTTTTTCAGTTGTTTTCGGGATGATTTCTATAATACTGGCTTATCAGCTGGGTTGCCGGCTCTTTA
>VGKF01000206.1 GCA_016867175.1 Candidatus Omnitrophota bacterium
TGACCCCGATATAAACGGTATACGCACAATAAACGCTACTGTAAATTACACCTACACGCCTTAAATCCTCTCAAAAGTCCCTATAATCTAAGTAAGTTTATAGTAATATTATATGCTTAAGCTTGCTATTTTATAGTAGTATAAGTAAGTTTGAGTAAGTATAAATAAAAAAACACTTGACAAAATAAGTATTTTATGTTTTAATTAAACCCACTGTGGTTTATCATAGTAAATGATAAAAATATATGACAAGACTTATCGATATTGACGAATTAGCAGATTATCTTAAACTCAAAAAGCAGACCATCTATAACTGGTTGCATGAGAGGAAGATTACCGGGATAAAGGTTGGAGGGGTCTGGAGGTTTGACCGTAAAGAGATTGACGCTTGGCTTAATAGCAGAAGGCGTCTATCTAATCCAGGGGAAAAACAATGAATTCGTTAGGTATTTATTTTGGCCCTTCGGTTATCAGTATCGTAGAGAGTAAGGGCCGGCAGCCAATAAATAATATACACATTCCGCGTTCGGCGATCTCAAAGGGCGAATTTTCTGATGATAAGGTGCCTGAGGAGATAAAAATGGCGCCCTATCTTAAAGAAGAGTTCAAAAAAAATAAAATAGAGAATCAGGAAGTAGTGGTTTGTCTTTCCGGCAGAGATCTAATCATACGTAATTTTGAAATGCCTATGCTACAACGTCAAGAGCTTAATAACGCCATAAATTTTGAGGTCAAGAAATATATACCTTTTAAGATAGAAGATATGGTATTCGACTTCCAGCTGTTAGCGGATAAGCCCAGTAGAAAGAACTACGTTTTATTCATGGGTATAAAAAAAGAGATCCTGGATAAATATCTCTCTGTTTTTCAACAAATAGGTATGAAGGTCGGAGCAGTAGAGTATTCTGCCTTTAGCGCCCTTAGGTTTGTGGGTTTGGCTGGCATAAGAGAGAAGGATCCGGTAGCCTTAGTGAATATAGACCTGATAGAAGAAGATGAGATTAATTTTGTTGTTTTAAAAGACGGCTTCCCTTTATTTAGCCGCGATATACCTTTTATCAGCGACTCTCAAAAATCAACCGGGCCATCCGGACCCCAGCAAGGCCTGGCCATAGAAAGGCTGAAGAGGGAGATACGCGTATCCCTTGATTATTACGATCGCACCTTCCCTCTTAAGAATATAGGAAAGGTCATTTTTATTATGGATAGGGACTATCGCCCAGACCTTGAAAATTTTATTAAGGAGTTGGGCCTGGGGATTCAGTTTATAAACATCAACAAATGTATTGGAAAGCCGGTGGCTTTTTCCTCGACTTTTATAAAAGCCTATGCCGCCTCTATATCTAAGGTTGGCACGGCAGTAAAAATAGACCTTTTATCGGCAAAAGAAAAATTCCTGAAGAAGGTTGAATCTGAGGCTAAGGCAGAATCGCAGCTTGCCGTACGTTTTAAGTCTGATTTAATGGTTCCGGTAATATGTGTAATAATAGGCTTTGCTGTCTTTATGTTAGGGAAATACCGCGCAATGCCTATACAAAATGAAATAAACACTATAAAGTCAATG
>VGKF01000207.1 GCA_016867175.1 Candidatus Omnitrophota bacterium
ATGCTGCGCCTTGCTACGGCACCAGGATGCCTAAAGAAAAGCAGTTTTTTATAGGGGCGCAGACCCACATTATTCTTAAGAGATATCTCGAGAGCGAATTCGGCAAACTAAGAAGCAGCCAGCACTTTTTTTTACTATCCTTGGGCCTCTCTGATTGGTTTTGTGTTGATTTAAAAGGAGGAGCTGGTAATATTAAGCAGCGGCCTACGGATAGCTCTGAAATAGATTATTCTTCTAGCTTTGCCGGAGGTTATGGTTTTCGGCTTAAGCTTTATGAGGAGGATAAATTAAAGATGGTTCTCGGTTTTCAACATATCAGCGTGCATCCTAAAAAGACCCGCCTGGGAGATACTAAACATAGAGCGATCCTGGATGATTGGCAAGCCTCTTTTTTAGTATCTAGGCAACTCTCTAGGGTTACCCCTTATCTAGGGTTAAAATGGTCGCGGGTTGACTATATCCATAAGATCGAGGATAGCAGAAAACGCAGGATGTCTGATTTGACCAAGGACCTTGGGATGGTAGCGGGCCTTGACCTTGCCTTTAATGATAAGGCCTGGATTAATTTAGAGGGCCAATTATTTGATACCCAGGCCGTTTCAGTTAGCCTAAACTATAGTTTTTAACCCTCCTATATGCCTATATACGAATATATCTGTTTGGGTTGTGATCTTAAGTTTGAATACCTGCTGCGCGCTAGTGAAAAAGTAGCCTGCCCTAAGTGCGGGAAAGATAATTTAAAAAAACTTTTCTCAGCATTTTCCTTTGCCTCTAAAGACGCAAAAGGAAATACCACCAGCTCTTCGGCAGGATGCGCTGGTTGCGCGTCGCATAATTGTTCCAGCTGTGCGGGGTAGGCATGATTAATAAAAAACGCCTGATAAGGCTTACCAAGAAGCTCATACGGATAAATTCGGAGAATCCTCCTGGAGATGAATCTAAGATAGCAGGTTTTATCAAAAAATACCTCAGCGCTATAGGCGTAAAGTCAAAGATTTATGAGTTTAAAAAGAATCGCTCTAATATCATAGCGGTTTTGGGACCGGCCGGCAGGAGCCGTTCGTTATTGATTACACCGCATTTAGATACTGTGCCTGTAGGAGCGAACTGGAAAGTTCTTCCTTTTTCCGGTAAATTGCAAGGAGGAAGGATTTACGGCTTGGGGGCTACTGATTGTAAGGGTAACCTTGCGGTGGCTCTTGAGGCCATAAACAGTCTCATGGAGGATAAGGCAAATCTTGAGTACGCCCTAGTTTTCGCTGCTACTGCCGACGAGGAAAGCGGTTCTAAGCTAGGCCTTGAGCCGCTGTTAAATAAAGGTATTTTAAAACCGGATGCAGCCTTAGTATTAGACGCAGATGATTTCCAGATTATCGTTAGCCAAAAAGGGCTTATGCATCTTAAGGTAAAGATTAGCGGTAGGAAGGCCCATGGCGCGTATCCCTGGCTGGGGAATAATGCCATAGATACATCCATAGCTGTTCTTGCGGCGTTAAAGAATCATTGGGCTAAGAGCAGGGGCGCA
>VGKF01000208.1 GCA_016867175.1 Candidatus Omnitrophota bacterium
TAACAGGTATACCCTTTATATCCATAACCTCCTCTACCGTATCCCTAGTTGTGCCCGCGATAGGAGTAACTATAGAGCGTTCCTTTTTTAAAAGGGCATTTAAAAGGGAGGACTTGCCTACATTGGTCCTGCCGCAAATTACAGCGCTTACCCCTTCGCGCAGCAGCCTGGCTGTCTTAGCTCCCCTTAAAAGTTCTTCCAATCGCTTATTTATATCATTTAGGCTATCTTTTATTTTCTTAATCTGCGGTATCCCGAGCTCATCATCAGGAAAATCTATATCTGCCTCTAAAATAGAAAGCGCCTCCAGGAGCCTGGTTCTGATTTTGTTGATTCCTAAAGATAATCCGCCTCTTAACTGCTCTGCCCCTACCTTAAGGGCATAATCTGTCTTAGCCTTAATGATATCCAGAATAGCCTCAGCCTGGGCTAAGTCAATCCTGCCGTTTAAAAATGCCCTCTTGGTAAATTCTCCCGGCTCACTCAGCCGACAACCATTTTCTAAAACTAACTCAAGGACCTTACGTAAGGCCACAATGCCACCGTGACAGTTTATCTCTACTATGTCTTCTTTTGTATAGGACCTAGGAGAGCGCATTATAGTCAAAAGCACTTCATCGACAATTGCCTTAGATCTTTTGTCTTCAACTATCCATCCATAATGCGTGGTGTAGGTTTTAAAACCCGTGATGCTTTTACCTTTTTTAGGTAAGAATACTCTGTCCGCAATGGCTATTGCCCCAGGCCCACTCAAACGCACGATACCAATACCTGATTCACCTAAAGGAGTTGAAATAGCCGCTATTGTATCAACGAGAACTTGTTGCTTCATCCCTGAATTCTCCTACTACAAATAATGAGCCGCACACTAAAACCAGGTCATCGCTCTTAGCAAACGCGTAGGCCTTGGCTCTTGCCTCTTTAATATTAGCAGTCAAATGAATAGGCTTGCTAGAAAAATATTCTGCTAAATCTTGCGGGGGAGTTGCGCGTGGATTATCAGCCCTGGTCAGGATAACCTCATCCGCCAGGCTATACAGCTCTTTAGAGATACCTTCTATATCTTTATCCTTAGATATCCCCAGGACTAGAAATAACCTTTTATATTGAAAACGGGTCCTTATTGTTTCTCTTAAGGCTATGCTTGAAGATACGTTCTGCGCTCCGTCTAAAATAACCACGGGGTTCTTTGATATAATTTCGCATCTGCCTGGCCAGATGGTCTTATAAAGGCCTCTTTTTATCTCCTCTCTATTTATCTTTATACCGCTAAACCCCAACGCTTCAATTACACCTACCGCTAACGCAGCATTAGCTAACTGATGCTGGCCAATGAGTCTTATCTCTAAATCTTGATAAGAAGCTGCTATCCCTTCTAGGCTAAACCTTGCCTCCGTTCCTTGGTAGAGTATATCCCTGCCCACCTCATACAGCTTAGCCCCAACCTCCTGGCACCTTCCTCTGATAACCAGGCGCGCCTCTTCTTCCTGCGAAGCGGATACAACAAATTTCCCCTGGTT